>CAXNGM010000245.1:0-4339 GCA_964201695.1 Bacteroidia bacterium
AGGTCAACGGATACTGAAATTGTTAAATTTTTCTGGACGAGTCATCGCACCATCATTACTTTATTCTTCACATCACAAAAATTTCAATTTTTTTCACCAATATTGTGATATCTAATTTTGCTTGGCAATGTGTTGTAGAAGGATGCCAAAAGCAAGGATTTGCTCATATATATAGACTTGAGGTTGAATGGGATGTACTAGTTGTTCTTCTGGAAGAAGCGGTTTGCCTTCTGGATGTAAAAATAATGGAGCTTGCGGAGTAGGGGGTTGTGATAAGCTTCCCGTTTTCGATTGGCTTACTAATATGGAGCTGCCAGATGGCAAAGCACCATTTGATGTTGTGGAAGTTCGGTTTAAAAACAGCCGCAAAGAATTTTTTCGCGTTGGAGAGAATAAAGGTCTTGCCGTTGGCGATGCCATTGCAGTAGATGCTGCTCCAGGTCACGATATCGGAATGGTTTCAATGACCGGTGAACTTGTGCGACTTCAATTAAAAAAGTTAAATATTCCTGTCGAAGGGCCTTTTAAATCGGTATACCGAAAAGCAAGACCCTCCGATCTTGAAAAGTGGGAACAGGTTGTGGAGCGCGAGAAAACAACCATGATGCGTTCAAGGGCGATTGCTGTTGAATTGAAACTCAACATGAAAATTAGCGATGTTGAATATCAGGGCGATGGTGCAAAGGCAACATTTTATTATACCGCCGACGACCGGGTGGATTTTCGAGAATTGATTCGTCACCTTGCTGATGAGTTTAAAGTGCGGGTTGAAATGAAACAGATTGGCTCACGTCAAGAAAGTTCTCGCTTAGGTGGAATTGGATCTTGTGGTAGAGAGCTTTGTTGTTCAACATGGCTTCGCGATTTTCGTTCTGTGAATACTAGCGCTGCGCGATACCAGCAACTTTCGCTTAATCCACAGAAGCTAGCTGGTCAATGTGGCAAACTGAAATGCTGCTTGAATTACGAACTGGATTCTTACCTCGATGCTTTGCAAGATTTTCCCGAAGGGGCCCCACGTTTAGAGACAAAAAAATCCGGTGCTTTTCATCAAAAAACAGATATTTTCAAACGCGTGATGTTTTATTCGTACACCGACGACCCTTCCAATTTTATTGCGGTTCCTGTTAGTCGAGTTAAACAGATAATGGAAATGAACTTGGCGGGAGAAAAGCCTGATGTGTTACTAAGCGAAAAAGAATTACCGAAATTTGTGAAGCAATTGGATTATGAAAATGTGGTTGGGCAAGATAGCTTGACGCGTTTTGATAGTGATAAACGCAAAAAGAAGAAAAAGAAAAAACCAGGTATGCGCGCTGCAGATGGGGTTCAAGGAAATGTTGTCGCTAGTGCAAATATTCCCGAGGGAGGCAGTTTAGAAACTGTTCAACAGCCTAGACCCAATAACCCACCTCAACAAAATAGACCTCAGCAAAACAGGCCACCTCAACAAGGCGGAGGACAGACGCAACGCCCAAATAACAACTCAAACAAACGCCCAAACAATGGACCTCGCCCGCCTCGGCCTCAGCAGCCTCCTCAATCGTAAATGGCTATTGATAATTGCACTGACCTTGTTTTTATATGCCTGCGATAAACGTCGGGTGTTCGAAGAAAACAAACCCATTGCCGATAACATTTGGAAGGTAAAAGAGCCGGTTAAATTTGAAGTCGATATTGAAGACTCGCTAAGCGCTTACAATTTCTTCATGAATATTCGCCATGCGGAAGCTTATGCTTTTAGCAATTTGTTTGTGTTTATTAAGACAGAGTTTCCCAACGGAAAGGCCGCTCGCGATACGGTTGAATTTATACTTCAAAATCCCGATGGCAAATGGAACGGATCAGGATTAGGCGATATCTGGGATAATCAGATTATGTTTAAACAAAATATTCGTTTCCCAATGAAAGGGAAATATTCGTTTTCTGTCGAGCAAGCCATGCGAACTCCAGCTCTTCCAATGATTATGGAAATAGGAATGCGTATTGAAAAGTTTGAGAAAGAGTAATTTGGAATTCTCGCAGGTAAATTTAGACTTCTTTAAAAATCTGCCGAATCGAACATGATTTTGGCATTGCCTTGCACATCAAGCACAATATCAAAATGGTCTTGAGCCATATATACATCGCGTACTTTAAATTCCTTCAAATTGCCTTTGAGAGTAAATAAATTCTTGTGTTTCGTTTTTTTAATGCGAGAGGATAAATCATTCCGAATACTTGAAATTTCATTATCGAAAGAATAGCGCATGTATTGTTGCAACTGTTTCTGAAGCGCACCATTTAACATCCAACTGGCCGCCTTAACCAACACACTGCGCGAATATATGTCGTAATCGAGTTGCTCGATACTGAGTTCGTTGGTTTGACTATTAAATGTTGGTATTCCGGAAAGAAAGAGCTCTCCTTTTAAACTTCCCGACATGATCAACTTAACATACGCCAAATCGCCTTTCCCATAAATCTGAATATCTTCAATACGAACAACTTTCTTTTTAAAATGAATTTCTTGTCCAACGAGCTGCTTTTTGGCAATTTCTGTTGCTGCAGCGAAACTAAGTTCGGAGCGAATTTGAATTGTGAAATCCTGGGACATTCGAGTAGCGGCTTCCAAATCGGGTAGCGGCTTCTTTTCGAACAGGATTGGTTTATTTCCGGTAAACGTCTCTAAGTAAGTTTCCAAACCCAAAATAATTGACAATGCCGATTGATTACTCGAAATTGGAGCTAATAACAATGCTTTCGGCTCCGCTTTGAGCCATGTTTGCGAGCTATCATCCAATAAAATAGGATCTTGTGCTATACTCCATAAGCTCTCAATATTTTGTCGCAAATCAATAAGTCCATTCACATTTGAATCAATCTCTTTGGTAATAGATTGCAACTGTTTGTCAATAACGCCCTCAAGCAATCGAGCTATAGGAATGTTGATTGGACCAATGGAGATTTTGGGCTGGATCTTCCATTCAAACCCATCTGAAACCGTATTAATCTTGAATTTATAATTCTTCGAAATTTCAACTTTCGAACGTAAATAAACCTCCAATTCGAATACTGTTTGCTTCTCAATTGTTGGACAAAATGTACACGGTTCGTATCGCCCTTGTGCCCATATTTTTAGTGGAATAGTAAACTTCAATTCGTTGCCCACAGCAGCAACTCCAATACGGCTGTTTTGATAAACTCGAATCTTTATGTCATCGGCTGTTGGTCGAGTATAGCTATCATCGTCGTAGATTATCCCCTTAAACTGCTCGTTTATTTTGTTTTCGATAACCTTCAAAGGAATCTCAATCGGAATGTTTACATAAGAAAGGCTTCGGGTAAACTGCTTCTTACTCGTTTCATAATGCGGCTCTTCCGTTTTAATGGTTTTGCATGACGAGAAAAGCTGCAAGATTAATAATGCAGGGATAAGGAAAACAAAATGGGTGTGTCGTTGCATAAAACCGTTCGGGTTCAAAAGTACAATTCTTATCAAGGTTCCTTCGTTTAAAATTTACGAACTGCGGCGTTTCTAGAACGTTGAATTCCACTTTATTTGTATAAATGGAACATTTAAATACGCTCGATTATCTCATTCTTGCATTTCTCCTTTGGGGATTTATTGCTGGTTTCCGCCGTGGACTGATCATGGAACTTTGCACCTTGGTCGGTTTGTTTTTGGGTATTTGGCTGGCCATTCATTTCTCGAAAACGGCAGAAGAGTGGATGAGAAATTCGCAAGGTTTGGAGGGCGCTTGGATAAAAATGGCGGCGTTTTTAGCGGTCTTTGTTGGGGCATATATTGCCTTTTACTTTTTAGGGAAAGCTTTATCTAAAGCCGTAAGTTTAATCATGCTCGGTATGATAAACCGAATTGCAGGCGGTATTTTCGGAATGGTGAAAATGATGATGTTTTCTAGTGTGGTTTTTATGATAATTAAAATGGCTGGAATTCCCTTGTTTTCTGAGCAAACCGAAAACGAATCATCCATCTTTAAACCTGTTCACAGTTTCGCCGAATTTATTCATCCAAAAATAAAAGAGGTTTTGCCCGAAAAGATATATGATGCAGGTTCAAATAATCCAATTGATTCTGAAATCACAAAGGATAAGGTTGAGTAATGATGGATGTTTATTCAGCAATTCGACCCTATGAGAAAACGGACAAAGCAGATGTAATAAATCTCTTTCGCTTAAATACACCACTCTATTTCTCATCGGAAGAAGAAGAAGACTTGATTTATTTTTTAGAAAATGAACGAGAACAATATTATGTTGTATCAATAAACAAAGAAATTGTGGGCTGTGGAGGTTATAATCTCTCGGAAGATAAATCAACAGGAATCATTTGCTG
>CAXNGM010000246.1:0-4335 GCA_964201695.1 Bacteroidia bacterium
GAATTTACAAAGGGCACAACCTCTAACAGCGTTCACCAAAAATTTGGGTATTTCGGTTAATTTGAAACATTGTCGACTTTTGTTACATTCGTGCTGACTAAAACATCTCGTTCACCAAGTCCCAAACTTCTGGTGCTCGCGAAACGTTATGGGCAAGTTTAAAAAACGACACAGCATCAAAACCATTTTGCTCAGTGGTGATTCGGAGCGTAAATGCAAAAACATTGCGGATGTAATTGGTATTACTGAACTCTATTGCCAACAAAGTCCAGAAGGGAAACTGAAAATAATTGAGCGGTTAAATGCTGAACAAGCAACCGCCATGTTTGGCGATGGGGTAAATGATGCTCCCGCGCTCAATATGGCAAGCGTAGGAATATCTCTTGGCGATGCAAGCAAAGTTGCATGGAGTTCGGCCCAAGTTATTTTACTACAGAAACGAAGTTTGGAAGGTTTGCCGCTGGCTTTGAAACTTAGTAGAATGACCTTGCGTACGATTCATCAAAATTTATTCTGGGCATTTTTTTACAACGTCATTGCAATTCCAATAGCAGCAGCAGGCCTACTTCAACCCATGATAGCGGCTTTCTCGATGGCATTTTCGGATGTAGTTGTTATTGGAAATTCTATCCGATTGAAGTATCGAATTTAATTCAGTAATTTCATCCACGAAAATTCTGTTTTGAGCCAAGAAAAACCCCTCCATATTCTATTTCTCGCTTCTTGGTACCCAAGCGGACATACAAGAGAGCCACCAAATGAAAACTATGATAGTTCCTAAAAAATATTTTGTAAAATTGATAATCAAAATTGGAGACCAGAAACCAATATAAAAACGGGGCGTATTCCGAAAAGCCTATGAGTAGGAATGACTTTTAAAATGAAATAAAATGAAAAAACTAATCACATTCATTATTGCAGGTGGAATATTGTCATTCTGCGCTTGTGGTCCAAGCGCTCCGACAGCAGAACAGCTAGCAGCAAAAGAAAAAGCAATACAAGATTCAATTGCAATGGCAAAAAGAATTGAAACCCTTGACGATTTAGGTAAACAACTTTTGTCTTGCATAAAGGCAAATGATTTCAGTGAATTAACTAAACATTTTATAACCATTGATGAATATATGGAACTGATGAAAAATATACCAGGTTATGATGAAAAGGGGAAAGAAAATATTACTAAAGAAGGTACAAATCAGCTAAAAGCTGGTCTTGCATACTGCAAACAAAACTTTGATGGAATTATTAAAAAAGGAACTGAAGGTGGGATTATTTGGAAAGATGCAGAATTTAATAAGGTAAGCTATGAAACAAAAAAGGAAAATGACATTGAGGAGTCATCTCTAAAATTAGTTTTCAAATATAGAGGAATGGATTATACAATTTATTCAAAGGGATGTATAAAAACAAGTAATGGCTGGAAGGTTGGACCAGCAATGGGATTAGGAGCAGATGAAGATCAAATGGCAACAGAGAAAGCTATACAAGATTCTATCCGTATTACAGATTCTTTAGAAAATGCGGCAAGATGGCAACGATAAATAATTGTAATTAAAAGCAATCAAAGCAATATATCGTAATCATAAAACTATATCACATGAAACAAAAATCCCTCATCCTCCTTTCATTTTTATTTATTCTTTCCGCTTGCGGACCCTCTGCCGTGGACTCAAACAGACCAAAAACGCCAGAAGAATTAAAAATGGAATTAAAAGTGCAAGAACAAAATAGTCCGACACAATACTTGACTTCAACCGCGACAATGAGCGAAAACAAAGTGAAAACCAGAGACGCTGGAGTATTTCACGATGCCGAGTATTCCGCAGACGGAAACAATATCGAAGGAACAATTAAAAGTTCGGCAACAGTCGCAAGGTTCAAAGATGTTGTGTTGACAGTAACTTTTATGTCTGAAACGGAAACAGTAATCGAAGAAAAAGATTATGTGTTTTACGAGTTCTACGAACCAAATTCTACAAAACCATTTTCATTACACGTTTATCCTACTGCCGCGACAAAGAAATTTAACGTGACAGTTAAAAATGCGACAGCGGTGGACTAAAAAAACCAGCCCATAACAGCGGGTTTAAGAAATTGGCGGTTCAGTGGTTAAATCAAGTTCAGTTTTTCAATCAAACTTTCGTGCAGGTTGACAGTTTTGTGCTCCGAAATCGCCAACTTCTTAAACCCGCAAAACGTTATGTGCAAGCCGAAAACAAACAGAACATGAAATTACTTATCGCTTTTACCTTATTCGTATCTTCTTTCGAGATAATGGGACAAAATTTCCATACTGAATTTAAGTATGATGATTCGCTTAATAAAGGCATTTCGATTCATAATAGTTATCCAAAGGGTGGACAAAAATATACAGCACCTAATGGCAAGGATTATATATATTTAGTTTTTTGGACTTGTATCAAAAATGAAACAGATTCTGACTTGGCATTATCAATTGAATTTCAGATTGAACCCTTCACAGTTCCTTCTTCGCCAAAAGTAAACTTCAATTTGTATTTACCTATAGAAGAAATGACTCTTAATAAAGAACCCTTATTCAATTACGGTTTGGATTTAAAATTATTTTTAGATAAAAACATTGAAAAGTCACCCGAATTAATAAAAACGATTAAGCCAAATGAATCGTATAGTTTTTATGTAGTTGCACTTTCCAATAAAGGAGTTGATGGCGTGGTGAGAGCGGGATTCGCATTACAAAAAGAAAAACTAATTTATAAAATTAATAATCACGAAATTAATTGTGGTCGAATTATAAGTATAAAATGAAAACTCGAATCACAAACTTCTCATTAGAAAAACACTTTGAATAAAAAATGGAGAAAAGGCCAGCACATAACAGCACCTACAAGAAATTGGCGATTCAGTGGTTAAACGAACATTTGTGCTTCGTAGTAAGTTTAGTGGTGGCAGACAGTTTACGTCTCCGAAATCGCCAACCTCTTGTAGCTGCAAAACGTTATATGCAATGGCTTTTTGAATCATCTGATTAAACAATTTAAATATCATTCTTTCATTTTCTTTTTTGATTATTAAATTCAAAACTCGTTTCTTCGTATTAAAATTAATAAATCATGAGAAAATTCATAATATTATTCTACAGTATTTTTATTTTTATGAATATTGATGCTCAACAATTACCGCGTTTTACTCAATCATTTGGAGTTGCAAATTTTCAAAATCCTGCTTTGACTGGAAGCATTGGTCAAAGTAGAATTCAATCGACATATAGAAATCATTGGCCAAAGTTATTTAATGGATTGAAAACATTTTATTTAGGATTTGAATTGGTTAATGGAAAATTGCCTTTTGATATAGGTGTTTATCAGATGTATAATGATATTCAAAATGGAATTGAAAATAATTATTACGGAGGACTTTGTTTATCAAGATCATTTAAATTAAACGAATCGTTAAGTTTTAAAGTTGGATTATCTGGATGTTATACATCAAGATCAATTTCAGCAAACTTGATTTCAATTAATCCAATTCCATCAACTAGTCGAAATTATGGATCAGGTTTACTGCTTGGTGGTGGTTTTACTATTTCTGGAAATTACTTTTTACTTGGATATTCAGCCTTAGCAATAAATCAACCAGTAATATATATTGGTAATATTTATAATGTTAAGTATAATATATCGCATTCATTGCAAGCTGCTATTAGATACCCATTATTTGATAAAGAAGATTTAAGAGGTCCATATTTGACAGTTCAAATATTGAAATCATCAAAAACATTAATAACTTCTGGATTGATTTATAGATTTCAAAATTTCAAATTAGGCTTTGCCTATAGACATGATAATTCTTGTGTTGGTTCTTTGGGTTTTATTAGGAAAAATTTGAATCTTACTTACAGTTATGATTACTTTACTTCTAAACCAGGAAATTCAATTTTTGGTGGATCTCATGAAATTGCATTAAGTTATATTTTTGGAAAAGAAAACCTTAAAAGGCCATCAAATAAATGGATTAGTAGTTTATTTTAAAAATTATGATTTAAAAGAATGAACAGTTTTGAAGCCTGAAAAATAAGCCACTGCATATAACAGCGCTCACCAAAAATTTGGGCATTTCGGTTAATTGAAACATTGTGGACTTTTGTTACATTCGTGCTACTTAAAACATCTCGTTGACAAATCCCAAACTTCTGGTGCCCGCGAAACGTTATGGGAAAGGCTATTATATTTGCATCCGACAAACACTAAACAAACAATCAAAAAATAACCCTATGAAAATGAAATCTTTACTTTTTGTCACATTAGCAACGCTAGTTTTGACTGTTGAATCAATGGCGCAAAATTTACCGAGTTA
>CAXNGM010000247.1:0-4333 GCA_964201695.1 Bacteroidia bacterium
TTAAAAATGGAACCTTTTCGTCGCGATTTGGAATTAGATGCCATTGTTGAAATTATCAACGGAACACGCAACATTACCTGTCACAGTTATGTGCAGTCGGAAGTGAATATGTTGTTGCATGTTGCCGATAGTATGCGTTTTCACGTAAATACCTTCACCCATATTTTGGAAGGATATAAAGTGGCCGATAAAATCAAAGCGCATGGAGCCAATGCTTCTACATTCTCAGATTGGTGGGCCTATAAGTTTGAAGTGAATGATGCCATTCCATACAATGCGGCCTTACTTTCCAAAATGGGTGTGAACACAGGTATCAATTCGGACGATACCGAAATGGGAAGAAGGTTGAATCAAGAAGCAGCAAAAGCTATTTTGTATGGTGGACTTTCGCAAGAAGAAGCCTTGAAATTGGTCACCATCAATCCCGCAAAAATGTTGAAAATTGATGGCCATACCGGAAGCTTGAAGGTAGGAAAAGATGCAGATTTTGTCGTGTGGAACGAGAATCCATTGTCGATTGTTGCCAAAGTGGAAATGACTTTTATTGACGGCATTCGTTATTACGATGCTGCCCGAAATGATTCTATGCAAGTTGTGGTTGATAAGCACAGAAACCGACTCATATCCAAGATGTTGAAAGGCGGTTCTCAAGGTAAAAAGGGGAGGGCGCCGAAAGTAAAACGAAGACATGAATACGAATGCGAAGATTTATACAACGGAGAATTAATGGAAGAGGAGGAAATCAAATGAAAACTATACAATTATTAGTTGCTTTTATATTGCTTGTTGGTTCTTTAAAAGCGCAAGAAAAACCCTTTACGGTATTAATTCAAAATGCAATCATTCACACCGAAGACGGGATTATTGAAAATGGTGTTTTGGGAATTCGTGGCGATTCCATTGTATTGGTTGCCGATGCACGAACTGTGCGAATTGATATTAATGCGTATGGAAAAATTATTCAAGCTGATGGCAAGCATGTTTATCCGGGATTTATTGCACTCAATAGTAACGTTGGTTTGGTGGAAATTGAGTCGGTTCGTGCAACTTTAGATTATGCAGAAGTGGGCTCACTCAATCCGAATGTTCGGAGCTTGGCCTCGTTCAATACCGATTCTCGGATCATCCCAACCTTGCGTTCCAATGGAATTTTAAGCGTTCAGGTGAGTCCGCAATCGGGTTTAATCAGTGGAAGCTCTTCCGTTTTTCGAATGAATGGCTGGAACTGGGAAGATGCGGTTCGATACAAAGACAATGCGATGCATTTGAACTGGCCTTGGTCGCCAATACAAGTGAATCCTGCCGATACTGCAGGAAGAAACTCGAGTCGGTATTTAAAGCAACTTGCCCAATTGCAGGATTTTTTCCGCGATGCGAAGTCATACTGCAGCCAAGAAAAACCATCGTCAGTTAATTTAAAGTTAGAAGCGATGCGGCCAGTTTTTACAGGGAAATCGGCTTTGTTTATTCAAGCGGACCATGCGCGAGACATCAGCGATGCGGTAAATTTTGCTGTTTCATTTGGTGTTCCAAGAATTGTCATTGTTGGTGGATCCGAAAGTGCAGATGTCATTTCATTATTAAAGAAACACAATGTAGCGGTAGTATTATCGAGAATTCATAAGCTTCCCGATTGCCCCGATCGTATTCCTCAAGAGGAATTTAAACTTCCTTCAATACTAACAAAAGCTGGGATTACTGTTGCGCTATCGTACAATGGTGAAATGGAAGCAATGGGCACACGGAATCTAGGTTTCATTGCGGGAACAGCCGCTGCGTATGGCTTATCTTGGGTGGAAGCCTTGAATTTAATTTCGCTCAATCCGGCTAAAATCTTAGCAATCGATAATAAAGAGGGAAGCATTAAAGTTGGGAAAAAAGCTAGTTTTTTTATAAGTTCTGGTAATGCATTGGATATGATAGAATCGACAGTTCTACAAGTTTTTATCGACGGAGTTGAAACCAACATAAATACAGATCAAAAGGAACTCTATTTAAAGTATATGGAAAAATATGGTTTGAAATAAAGTTTTTCTCTCTGTAATAATTTTAACTCCCTGTATTTTAGTTGTTTAAGTAGTTGTAAGTTTCATCGTGATTTAACCCAGCTTTACATACCCTTCGCTTAAAAAAATGTTACTTTTGCAGAGCTTTGGAATGTTCAAAAATCTATTCTAAGTTCAAATTATGGAGTCTACAACCAACAAAAAAGAAAAAGACAACCGGCTTGTTATAATCTTAGGTGTTTTACTTGGGATTTCTATAGTAGGAAATATTTATTTGCTTAATCGCTCTAAAACAGCCGAAGGGAAAGTGGTTGAAGAGCACGCTCATGTAGATTCGCTCAATTCCTTTAAACTCGCATTGGAAAACGATTTTGAAGCAATGACTTTTGAATTGGATCAATTCAAGGGAAAAAACATTCAACTCGATAGCTTGCTTGAAAAAGCCAATATCGATATCGCCAAGCAAAAGCAGAAAATTGATAAGCTTGTAAAAGAGAACAAGGACATTGATTTATTGAAACGACAGTTTGCAGAGATGAAAGCGATTCGCGATGGCTATCGTCAACAAATTGATCAACTTATTAAAGAAAACAAAGAGCTGCGATTTGCAAACATCAACTTAAGCCAAGAGGTTGATGACTTGAATAAATCCAAAAAAGATTTAAGTCAAAAAGTGGAACTCGCTTCGGTATTAAAGGCCGAAAGTATAGATGTAAAAGCTCTGCGCGAAAAAGGAAAAGGAAAACTCGAAGTCACTGAAAAAGCAAAGCGAGTGAGTCGGATATCTACCATATTTGTTGTGGCCGAAAACAAAGTGGCTTCCAAAGGAGAACGCGATGTAGTTCTTAGAATTTTAAAGCCCGACGGTTATGTGCTCACCGATCCCAATAATGCAAGCGGATCATTCACCAAAGAAGATGGACGATCATCTGAATTCACACTTCGCAAAAAAATTCAATATAATAACAACCGAGAAGAGGTGTTATTCGATTGGGATCAATTAGAAGAGTTGAAAGCCGGTTTATACATTTCCGAAATTTATTTAGACGGTAAATTGATGGGGAATTACAAGTTCAATCTGAAGTAATTTCTTTTTCTTTCCATGTCCTTGCCAACATTACGTATTCCTCAACTTCAGGATCAATCATCCATGTTGGAACCGTATTTTGGACAGAAAGATTTGCTCCGAGATTTAATTCTTCAATTAAAGAAAGACTTTGCTTCGGCTGGTGTGCCTGTTAAATTATTACTTACTCGAAAATATACTTTCGATGAGCTCTGTGAAACACTCCAACTTGCCTTTCGAGACAAGACCGCTCAACAATTGTTCAATGTTTTGTACAGAATTGATGTTTCTGAAAAGCAACTTTACGAAGGAATGCCAACTCCCGGAATTGATGACCGACTTTTTGCGGAAATCATTATCAAACGAGAGCTCCAGAAGGTGGTATTGCGAAAACTATACAGCAGCAATAATCCAATAAATACAGAATCATAACCTTGTCAGTTAAAAACCAAGGTGCTTTTACTAATTCTCTTCAAAACATTGGATTCTCAATACGTCAAAAATATAAATAAGAGATTCCGTATTTGATAATATAGTTGAAAGTCAATTTTAATAAATCTATTACACTCACTTTCCAGATTGCTGTCAGGACAGGATTAGCAAACCAAATCAAATAGTTCAGTTTTTCAAACCTTCTTTTGATTTATTTGGGTTAAATTTGAGCTCCAATTTTTTGCTTCTTGATGGATTCATTTTCGTATATCTCCAATGCCGATCCTTCGGCGCTTGATCATTTATATCAACAATATCTTCAAAACCCAACATCTGTAGACGAAAGTTGGGGGAAGTTTTTTGAAGGAATTGAATTTGCAAATAAGCATTACAACATCAAGCCATCCAATGGCGTAGAGGCTATTCCGGAAAATGTAAGCAAGGAGTTTAAAGTCATCAACCTTATTAATGCGTATCGCTCTCGTGGTCATCTGTTCACCAAAACAAACCCCGTTCGCGAACGTCGTAAATACACACCTACTTTAGATGTAGAAAATTTTGGCTTGTCCACATCCGACATGGAAACCGTTTTTCAGGCGGGTTCACTTCTTGGAATTGGTGTTGCAAAATTGGATGTAATTGTTGCGCATCTCAAAGAAACCTATTGCTCTAGCATTGGTGTTGAGTATATGTACATGCGAAATCAAGAAGCTGTTAGCTGGATTCAAACACGCATGGAAAATTCCAAAGGGAACGCAAAGTATTCGGTTGAAGAGAAAATCCAGATTTTTTCTAAGCTGAACGATGCCGTTGGATTTGAATCTTTTCT
>CAXNGM010000248.1:0-4312 GCA_964201695.1 Bacteroidia bacterium
TTTTCTGGGAACCAAGCATTTGATTGATAGATGGCGCCTTGGTTATATGCAACGGTTGAGGGATCGATATTCCGAATGAGGTTTCCTTTGGATGGAGCAATCTGAATATTTTCTATTTCCGATGAATTACTCGAAACGATTTCAACTTGGTAGGAAGCTAAATCGGGGATGATAACAGAACGAGAAAACTTAGGTAAATCGGGAGAACCTGCTTTGAGAATAGGAGTGCCGCCTTTGGACACAACTTGTATTTCTGGACCGCGGGAAGTTTGGATTGTCTTGAATTGATAATCACCCAACTCGAAGCGAAGTCTTATTGGAGATGAGATTCCATCCCCATTAACCCACGTAATAGATGTTGATTGTGCAGATAAATTATTAAGTATCGATACAAGGAAAATGAATGGAATACAAAGGCGGGAGAGAAAATTATTCATAAGGTAGATTTAACTGCAAGTTATAAAAACTTGCAGTTGAAAAAACCTATAGTTGAAACGAATTAATTTCTGCGATTGCTCAAGAAAGAAACATAATATAACAAAGTTGCAATTGAACCAATTGCGGCAACAACATAAGTCATAGCAGCCCATTGCAAAGCATCTTTTGCATTATCATGTTCTTTGCCTACTGCAAGATTTGAACTCTCTAGCCAAATTAAAGCACGTCGAGACGCATCAATTTCTACAGGCAATGTTATTAAACTAAAGAGTGTGGTTAATGAAAAGAGAACAATACCAATGATTAAAAGAGCTGGAAATACATTTAAGAGCAAAACTCCAGCTAATAAAATCCATTGAACAATGTTGGAAGAGAATTGAACTGCCGGAACTAAAGCCGAACGCATGGACAACCAAACATAACTTCGAGCATGTTGAACAGCGTGTCCACATTCGTGGGAGGCAACAGCGGCAGCGGCAATGTGACGTCCGTTATACACTTCTGGACTAAGATTTACCGTATGAGTTAGCGGGTTGTAATGATCCGAGAGAAAGCCTTCAACCGAAGTTACTTGAACATTGGTAATTCCATTGTCGTGCAACATTTTTTCGGCTACTTCTTTTCCACTTAGTCCTGAACTCAGCATTTCATTAGAATACAAAGCGAACTTGCTTTTCAAGCGATAGCTCACAAACCAGGAAGCTCCCATTACCAAGAGCATGATTACATAAATTCCACCCATAATTTTAAATATTAAGATTTCAAACCATTTAACAAACAACATTCCTTAGAACAACATCAGTCATAACGGCTGTATTTGTCATTTAGCATGTCAATGTATAAAATGTAATCTGTATTTTGAAGTTCAATAATCATTTCTTTCATTTTGAAAAAATCGTATTAGGTTTGGAGAATGGAACAGGACATTTGGTATTTGATACTAAATCCGCAAGCTGGCGGTGGTAAAGCTGCGAAGCTGGAGAAAAAAATCTATCGGCAAATGCAAGCCGCTGGAATTGGTTTCGAAGCTTTCAAAACGAACTATGCTGGAGAAGCCGAAACTGCAGCTGTTAAAGCTATAGAAGCAGGATTCAATAAAATTGTGGTCGCAGGTGGAGATGGGACGCTCAATGAAGTGATTAATGGAGTATTAAGTCAGAACGCTAAGCCATCGGAAGAAATATTAATTGCGCAGATTCCCATTGGAACAGGAAACGATTGGCGCAAAACATGGGGAATCCCTAAAGGTATAAAAGAATCGATTTCTTTACTTCGAAATCCGAAAAGCACTTTACAAGATGTCGCCAAGATCACTTTTCAAAATGCGGGTGTTGAGGATAGTAAATGGTTTTTAAATATTGCGGGATGTGGATTTGATGCTGAAGTAACTTTGGCAGCTAATCAAAAAAAGGCAAAAGGACAAAGTGGATTTTTCACATACATTTTTCAACTAATTAAAACCCTAAAGCAATATAAAGAGCCAAGGATGAAGTTCGAGATAGACTCAAAGGAGTTTGAGGATGATATTTTCGCAATACTTGCAGGAGTTTGCAGATACGCTGGTAATTCGATGCTATTAGTTCCTGATGCTGATCCGCGAGATGGCTTTTTCCATTTGACTATTGCAAAAAAAATTAAACGAACGAAAGTAATTCGCAATTTGCATCGATTATTTAACGGGAGTTTTGTGAATTTGGAGGAAGTAAGTGTTCATGAATGTAAGCGTCTTCAAATAAACACAGCAGGTTTACCCATTCAAGCCGATGGTGAATCGATCGGTGAGACTCCCGCTATGTTTGAAATATTCGAAAAGAAACTTCACGTTGTAATACACGCAGACTATGTTTTCAAGAAAAGTAACTGAGTGGTATCAAGTATTTAACTCCATAGAAATTGCCAAAGAGCAAGTTCCTTTGAATAAAACGATTTCAGTAGAAGTTGCAGAAAAACGCATCTGTCTGACCCGAACCGATGCTGGCTTTTTTGCACTCGATGAAAAATGTCCACATCAGAACTTACCAATTACCCATGGTGGCTTTTGTGAAAACGGATACATAGTTTGCCCCTTTCATCGTTATTCTTGGAATCTGAAAACAGGGCGTGAAATTGAACGACGTGAAAACAACATTCAACTCTATCCTGTTGAAGAGAGAACAGAAGGATTGTTTATTGGATTTGAGAAGAAAAGCAATTCTTGGTTTTTCTAAAAAATAAAATCCCGACTGCCAGTGGCAATCGGGATTTTATTTTTTAGATTATTCTCGAATTACTATTTCGAAATAGTAATCTTTCTGGTAAAGTTTTGAGATTGTGTATTTAGTTGGAATAGATAAATCCCCGCAGGCAATTGTTCCAAATTCAAAGTAAATGCACCCGCATTTAAGTCGGAAGTTCTGTTTTGCGCTAAAACGATTTTACCCGTAATGTCCACCAATCGATAATCCCAATTTCCTTTGTCTAGATTCGAGTAAACAATTGTTAAATCTTGACCGATAAGTGGATTTGGGTATGTAAATAAAGTACCTGTTGCAATGCCTCCCAAATTACTTACAGCAAGTATTTCGGTATTGTCGGATTGACCGTTAAAATCGACCTGACGAATCTTGTAATAAGATAATCCTGTTAATGGGTTAGTGTCGACAAAAGCGTAATCTTTTACCAAAGAGGAATTCCCAGCACCATCAACCGTTCCAACAACTTCGAAGTTCACGGCATCAACCGAACGCATCACTTCAAAATAATCGTTATTAATCTCACTTGCAGTTGTCCATGACACATCAACATTGTTTGTTGTGTTATTAAACTGCGCATCAAAATTTAACCATGTTACAGGAAGTGGAGATCCGTCGCCAGCTCCAGAGAAATCGGAGAACGTAGTTAAACCAGCCCAAGTGAATGTCTTCAAAACATTATCATTTGCACCCGATGTTCCAGTTACTGCAGCGGCAGTTGAACCAGGGCAACTTAACCAACCCGGCGTTGTTGTTTCTGTGCTGTATTTAATTGGATACAATGTTCCTATACCTACTTCGTCGGCAACAACATAAGAGAAACTAACATCATACACTGGATCAATTGTTAGTCCTGAAGGCACAACCGACCAATAACGAGAAATGTATTTAGTAGGAGGAGCACCAGTTAACAAATTAGGATGAATACCTTGAACAGCTGTTGTTGAAATGTAAGATCCAACTTGAGCTCCATTGGTTAATGTAACCGACATTGGACTGTAATTAGTTGCATCGCCCACAGGGAAAACATAAGCAGTGTTCGAATTGGTAAATGCTTTAATGTTACCACCTCCAGCAACTGCGTTTGTAATGACATATTTAGAGCTATTTGCTCCGGTGATTGTTCCGTTTGCTAATCCAGTTCCAATGGTAAGACGATTAGCTCCTAAATCAATTTTACCAGATACAAAATTCAAGTTGTTTGAAATGGTTAAAGAGGAAGAAGCGGCAGTAACAAGATTTCCACTAAAAAGAGATACTTCCAAATCATAGAATGTTTCCGTAGAAATGCCTGAACTTAAAGTTATCGTTTGGCTTCCTGCAGTTTGACGATCAAAAACCACCTTCTTACTGTTGTGATTAAATGCACTTGTTGCTCCCGAACGCGTCCAATTTCCTCCAATATTGAAAGAGCCGGAATAAGCGGGGGTCAAAGTAAATGTACCATCCGTTATTGTTAAGTTACCGCGAAGTGCTCGTGTACTCTGGAGTTGCAAATCGGTGTTTGCGTCCATAACCTCAACATTATAAGGGATACCTGGATTGCCCGAAGCAATCGCTCCACTCGCCCATGTTTTATCGTTTGAACCAACCTGATAATCGACAGTATTCGAGAATCGAAGCAATGAATTTACCCCATAATA
>CAXNGM010000249.1:0-4306 GCA_964201695.1 Bacteroidia bacterium
CTGCTCAAGGATTTCTGGAACACTTTCCAATGTTTCAACAATCAGAGGCGCATCGGGTTTTAAACGTTCTAGATTTTTTGAAAATAAAGCAGTGTAAACTTCCATGCGTCGAGCATCAAGCATGGGGCAGATTAATGCTTCATTATCGGGGAATTGCCTTCTGTATCCGGATGCGAGTGAATACAATGTTGAAACAGCAATTAAGGGAATGTCTAATGCATAACACAAACCTTTTGCCGTTGAAACTCCAATGCGCAAACCAGTGTAAGAGCCGGGACCTGCAGAAACCGCAATAGCCGAAAGTTCATCATTTTTCCATCCTGCTTCTTGCATTACTTCTTCAACGAGGCGGAGAAGGTTTTCGGCATGTTTGTATCCATCATGCACCGATCGAACAGCCACTAAAACGCCATTTTCTCCAGCAGCAACCGAGCACGTTGTTGTAGCTGTTTCAATATGAATAATTCGAGTTGCGTTCACGAATTATTTCTCTTTGACCTGATTCAAATTTTCAGGGGTAGTCTTTTCAACCTCCAATCCTTCTTTCAGGATTTTTGAAATGGCAGAATAAGGTCCTGTAATAACTTCTTGTCCCGCTTTTAGGCCGCTTAAAATTTGAATGTATGTGTTATCCTGAATTCCTGATTTTACTACAATCGGTCTCACTTTTCCGTCTTCCAAAACAAATACAATTTCTTTAATTTCCTCTTCACTTGCATTGCTTGCCTTTGGTTCTTGTGAAGCAGACTCATTCATTTCCTTTTCATCATCACTCTTCCCTTCCGTTTTTGCTTTTAGCTCTTCGGATGTTCGTGTGGTAACGGCTATGATTGGAACGGTAAGCGCATTTTTTTCGGTATGTGTTTTTATATCCACAGTTGCCGACATCCCTGGGCGAAATGGCGATAAATTAGGTTGTGCAGGATCGAGTAAATCAGCATAAGATTCGCGAAGAATTCGAATTTTTACAGTGAAATTGGTGACTTGATCGGCGCTGCTTATTGCTGCATTCGAGTTATTGGCAGAGTTTGAAATTTCAGTGACGATGCCTTTGAATTTCCGATCTTGGTAAGCATCTACATCCACATCGCTCGTGTCGTTTAAGTGAATGCGCACAATGTCGTTTTCATTCACATCAACACTCACTTCCATTTCGTTCAAATTTGCAATGCGAAGTAATTCTGTACCACTCATTTGAGCTGTTCCAACAACACGTTCACCAAGCTCAACATTGAGTTTGGAAATGGTTCCGTCGGTTGGAGCATAGATTCGGGTTCTTGCCAAGTTATCATTCGCTTCTTTCAAACTTGCTTCGGAACTACGCACACTAAAATCGGCTCCAATAACCGTTTGCTTTGCCCCTTCTAAATCAGCTTTTGCTCCTTCAAACTGCGATTTGGCAGCATCAAACTCAGCTTCCGAAATGGCTTTTTGATCGTATAATTTTTTACTTCGATTGTAGCTATTTTCTATATTAAGGAACGATGCCTTCACTTGATTTTCACGGGCACGAGAATTTGCTAGGTTCGCTTTGGCTTGACTCAAAGCAGCAGAAACACGATCGGCCGCCGATTTTATCAAGTCTGGATTGATCGTTAAAAGATGATCACCTTTCTGAACTTTCTGCCCTTCGATAACTTTCAATTCAACAATCTCCCCCGACACATCCGCGCTAATTTTAACTTCCACTTCGGGCTGAATCTTCCCATTGGCAGAAACGCTTTCGACAATCGTACGCTTTTCAACCTTTTCTGTAATAACTTGAATTGCTGGAGTTTTTCCTAGCCAACCCATTTTTTTAGCAGTTATTCCGAGTGCAATAAGAATGGCAACTGAAATCAGAATTATCTTCGTTCTTTTCTTCATAATACCTTAAAATACAATGGGTTTTCCTTGATAAAAATCGAGCACTTTAACACGTAAAATAAATTCGTATCGCGCTTGTGCCAGATTACTTTTTGCAGCTAATAATTGATTTTTGGAGGTGTTAAATTCAAGCGCATTCACTAAACCTACATCATAGCGCTGTTGGATATACGAATAAGATTCTTGCAATGCGTTCACCGATTTTGTGGTTGCTTGATAACGTTCAAAGGCAGAACGTGCATCGAACCAGGCCGTCTGAATATCACGACGCAATTGATTTTTTTGGATGTTCTGCTGCAATCGAGCATTTTCGACCGCGATTTTCTGTTGAGAAACTTGTGTTTTAGTCCGAAGTCCATTAAAAATCGGAACATTTAACGAAAAGCCAAACGTGCGATTGAAGTTTTGATCGAGCTGTTTTCCAAACGGCGTTTGTTCGAATATTGGAACCTCAACATCAATATTAATAGGCTCTCCCTGAAAATAACCAACAGTTTGTTGCTCTGTTGTGCTACCTATCACGGTTTTCGAAAGTTGCGAAAACCCCGAACCAATTCCACCAAAAAAACTTAATGAAGGAGAATATCCACCCTTTGCTGCTTTCAATCCACGTTCTGCACTTTTCAATCGGTACTCAGCACCCAAAATTCCTGCTTGTTTATCGACGGCAACAACAAACAAATCTTTAGCCGAATAGGGCGGCAATTCAATGGCTTGTTTATTGAAATCGGGTTTGCTAATATCAAATTCTTCAGCCGATTCGAGTGATAATAATTGTGCGAGAGAAAGTTTAGCTAATTCAGCAGTGTTTTTTGACCTAATAACATTCAATTCTTCGTTTGCCAATTGCGCTTCGGCTTGCAAATAATCGCCTCGTGCCGTTCTGCCTGCTTCGTATAAAAGCTTTCCACGTTCGGTTTGTTCCCGCGTTAATTTCAGCTGATTATCCGCTATTTCGAAAAGCTCATCAGCTAATATTATTTGCAAAAAAGCATTGGTAACTTGTAAGGCAATATCGTTCTTCAATTGGTCATTGCTATATTTTGCAGCAATTACTGAAAGTTGATTTGCAAGTATGGTTTGGGTATTAGAAAATCCATTAAACAACGAAACATTGCTACTCAAACTGAAATTTTGTGAGAGCACCCGGTTGGTCGCAAACTGATTGGAAAATGGGTCAATGCGTCGACCAAAATTATAGGTATGATTGGCCGAACCATTTAATGTTGGAAGAGCTCCAGCCTTTGTCTGCAAGAGTGTTTGTTCACTCTGTGTTACGTTTAACGTGTTTTGAGCCAGTTGATAATTATTCGCAATTGCATATTCAATACACTCTTGAATACTCCAACGTTTTACCGACTGAGCTTGATGCACTGTTGGCAAAAAAAACAGTAGGATGCAAATTATAGAAGGGAAAGTAGTTTTCATAGCTATCGGCGTCAAAGGTAGTTTTTTGGGAAAGATTTTGACGTTTAACTCCTGAAATTTAATTCTGTATAAGTAGCATCTATTTCGAAAAGGCTATTTCGTTTCACTATCTTCGCCGCACAATGGCAGCACTTCCAATTTTACATCTCAAATCGGGCAAAGAACGTTCACTTCAACGCTTTCATCCATGGGTTTTTTCCGGCGCTATTGAGCGCATGGAAGGAGATCCTCAAGATGGACAAGTAGTGCGCGTGAAAAGTCAGCGGGGCGAAGTCTTGGGTGTTGGTCATTATCAGAAGGGTTCGATAACAGTTCGTTTGTTATTTTTTGGCGATACCTTAATAGATGATGATTTCTGGAACGAAGCTTTTGCTCGTTGTTTTGCACATCGTCGCCGCATTGGATTTCCTTCCGAAGCCACTAACATTTTCCGATTGGTTCATGCCGAAGGTGATGGCTTACCTGGTTTAATTGTGGATGTGTATGGATCGACTGCTGTTGTTCAATGTCACTCGCATGGCATGTACGAATCGCGTAAGGCAATTGCAGAGGCCATCGTGAATCAAAGTGCTGGAATTATCACTCAGGTATTTGATAAATCGTCGGAATCACTTGGTAAAGAAGGCGGAAACGGTTTTCTTATTGGACAATTGACTGAAGAAATACATGTGGAAAATGCACATCGTTTTGAAATAGATTTTCAAACGGGACAAAAAACCGGATTTTTCATTGATCAGCGCGACAATCGTGAATTGCTTGGTCGTTATTCCTTGAATAAAACAGTGTTAAATACCTTCTGTTACACGGGAGGATTTTCGGTGTATGCTTTGGCAAAAGGTGCATGTCGGGTTGATTCTGTTGATAGTTCGAAGAAGGCCATCGAACTCACCAAAAAGAATATTGAGGTAAACGGATTTTCAGAAGATTCACACCAGGCAATTGGTGCCGATGTACTCGAATGGTTGAAGTCGAATCAAGGCGAATACGATGTGATTGTGCTTGATCCGCCTGC
>CAXNGM010000250.1:0-4283 GCA_964201695.1 Bacteroidia bacterium
ATGGAATGACTGCCGATTTTTCGCATCTTCCCTATCCATTATTGAGCAAAATTTCGAATGAGATTATCAATAAGGTAAAAGGTGTAAACAGGGTTGTTTATGATATAAGCTCAAAACCACCCGCAACAATTGAATGGGAATGAAAAACCAACATTTGAAATATCTATTCTTCATCGTTATTCTTTCACTTGGTGGAATGCAAGGCATGTATGCTCAGCAAGACACCTCCAAGGTTTATGAATGGAATGGAATGAAGTTCCACTTTTATAAAGTTGAAAAAGGGAGAACCTTATATAGTATTTCGAAAATGTTTCAGGTCAGTCAAGAGGATATTCTATCTATGAATCCTGAAATAACTGATGGTTTAAAAGCGGGTAACAACATCCGAATTCCAGACAAGAAAATAACTTCAGAGCCAGAAATCCCTGCTAAATCATATCAAATTCATAATGTTAAGCAACAAGAAACAGCATTCGGGATTGCTAAAATGTATGGGATTTCAATTGCTGAACTTGAAAAAATGAATCCTGAGATAAAGCTTGGGCTTAAAACTGGAATGGAACTTAAAGTCTATCCTGCACCCGTTAAGAGACCCAATATTAAAGTTGCTAATTCAGATTCAATATCATCTCCGCAAATTGTAAATCCCACTCCAGAAAAGGAGACCAACTCCTGCAATGAATTGTCAAAGAAACTTCAATCAAGAAAAATTCAGATTGCCTTGTTATTGCCATTTTATTTACCTGCAGGAGAAGACTTAAATCCCAAAGCCAGAATTGGACTAGATTTTTATGCGGGGGCAAAATTGGCTTTGGACTCACTTAAAAAGGAGGGCTTCACTATTTCAGCGAATGTATTTGACGTTTCAAATGATTCCTCGGCGGTTGATGATATTTTAAAGAATCCATCTTTCGCTAAATCCGATTTAATTATAGGACCACTTTACAGTTCTGCATTTATTCGAATTGCCGAATATGCGAAGAAGAATAACATTCCTGCTGTTTCACCTTTCTCGCAAAGTGATGCGTTATTAGCCGATAAATCGAATGTAATTAAAGTAACACCCGATGCCATTAGTCAGGCACAACATTGTGGTCCACAATTAAAAAAAATTCATCCTTTAGCACACTTTTATTTAGTTCGAAACACGAATACGAAGGACAAGGAATTAGCTGATGCGATCAAGACTAGCTTATTAGTTTCGGGCGGTATTGCAACTGAGTCATTTCATGAAATCACTTTTAGTAGTGTTAGCGATTTACTTTCAATGCTCTCTGAATCGAGCGAGAACATTATTATTTTCCCTTCGACAGTTCAAGTTCAAGTAATCGATTTTATTGCACGACTAAGTGCAGGCAGAATTGGTAGGAGAATAACCCTTGTTGGATTAAATGATTGGAACAATTATGAAAATATTGAATTTGACCATTTGAATAATTTGAATTTTACTTTTTTCACTCCTTCAAATTCAAATTTTCAGTCACATGCCGCTCAAATTTTCAGAACACGATTAAAGAAAGAGTTTAAAGGGGAACCTACTTATTATACGTTTCAAGGTTTTGACGTCACCTATTTTTTCACTAAGCAGGCAGCAAAATATGGTGATTCAATGTTAAAATGTCTACCACAAATCCCCTTAGAATGTGGATTCAATTCCTGCTATCATTTCGATAAAATTGGTGAACACGATGGATACGAAAACCAATTTAATTACATCATCAAAATGGATGATTTTGAATTAAAGCGATTGAATCAACCATGACAAAAGAAGAAATTGCACACCTTTTCCAAGAACTGCAGTTCGACATTATTGCAGACCTTGAAAAAACGGATGGAGCAGGTGTTTTTATATCTGACAATTGGATAAGAGCTGAAGGTGGGGGTGGAAAAACCTGCGTTATGCAAAATGGAAATATCATTGAAAAAGGTGGCGTAAATTTCTCTGCTGTATTTGGTCCATTATCCAATGAAGTATCAACAATGATGCAGGTTGCTCCTGGCGACTTTTATGCAACGGGAGTATCTATTGTCATTCATCCACATAACCCGTTTGTTCCTATAATACACATGAATGTCCGCTATTTTGAGATGAGTAGCGGAGAATATTGGTTTGGTGGAGGCATAGATTTAACCCCACATTATATTCAAGAAACACAAGCTCAAGCATTTCACAAACATTTAAAAAACGTTTGCGATAAGCACCATCCTGAATTCTACACTCAATATAAAGAATGGGCTGATCGTTATTTTTTTATTCCGCACCGAAATGAAACACGCGGCATTGGTGGTATTTTCTTTGACCGCTTAAACGAAAAATCAGCAGGAAAAAGCAAAGAAGAAATTCATGCATTTGTAATGGATGTAGGGCGTTCATTTGCTCCCATCTACACCCAATTCATGCGCGATAATTATAATAAGCAATTCACCGAAGCACACAAACGTTGGCAACTGCTGAGAAGAGGTAGATATGTTGAATTCAATCTTGTTTACGACAAAGGGACCCGATTTGGTTTAGAAACCGGAGGCCGAATAGAATCTATACTTATGAGTCTTCCCCAATTTGCATCATGGGAATATGCCGTTGAATTTGATGAAGAAAGTGCCGAAGCACACACACTAAGCTTATTGAAAAAGGGAGTTGATTGGGTATAACTACCGAATATCATTCAACTCAAATCCAGGAAATTCGGAAGTGCGGTATTTGAAGATGGCGTCTTCGAATGGCTCGTTGGTCGTGAATTTTTTAATTTCGTAAGTATACACATTACCATTTTTTCCTTTAATCTCCGACTTCATTACTTGGAGATTATTTTTATCAATGTACAAGCGAATACTGCTGTAATCTTTCTCCTTTGGGTTTATTGGGAAAAGATCAATGGTGTGAACTATTTTAGTTCCTAATTTATCTTCCTTGATGTATTTATGACGAAAACCCTTTTCGTACATGGTGAAAATGTTTTTGGGATTCATTGATTCCTCGCCATTTCCGGGTTTACTTAACTCTACTTCTTTATCTGTCTTTAGCACTTTCCACATCGAAGCTCCATCAGAAATAACAAGCTGATCGCCCATTTCCAGTCGGTACTTTTCACCCTTTAATGTTAATTTCCAGCTTTGGCTCGTATTAATTTTTCGATCTTTATTAACCAGTGAATAAGTAAATTCGGTTCTAATGGTTGAGTATGATCGAGTTTTTGCACTCAGTTTATCTAAAATAGCTTTCGCCTTTTTATCTTCTTGAGCAGAAATATGTATGTTGGAAATCAACAACAGAAATGAGAAAAATACAATGCGATTCATAAATTAATTTTTAGCCGTTATTATTGTTGTTCAATAATTGCTCCAAAGATAATGCGTCTTTAATAATAACCTTGCGGGCTTTACTGCCTTCGAATGGACCAATAATTCCTGCTTTTTCTAACTGATCTACAATTCGTCCAGCGCGGTTATACCCCAATTTCAATTTTCTTTGAAGCAAAGATGCCGAACCTTGCTGATGCATGACAACAATATGTGCTGCTTCATCAAACATGGAATCTCGATCGCCAATATCCATATCATCATCTCCATGATCGGCGTTTTCATCAATATATTCGGGCAGTTCGAAAGCAGAAGCGTATCCTCTTTGGTTGCCAATAAATGCAGTGATTTTATCAACTTCAGGAGTATCAACAAACGGACATTGCAAACGAATTAAATCACTACCAGTCGATAAAAGCATATCTCCACGACCAATCAATTGATCGGCACCGCCCGAATCTAAAATAGTTCGTGAATCAATTTTTGAAGTAACTCTAAACGCAATTCGTGCGGGGAAGTTTGCTTTGATTGTTCCAGTAATAATATTCACAGAAGGACGCTGTGTTGCAATAATCAAATGTATACCGATTGCCCTTGCCAACTGAGCAAGACGTGCAATGGGAAGTTCAACCTCTTTACCTGCTGTCATGATTAAGTCGGCGAACTCATCAACAACAAGCACAATATAAGGCATAAAATGATGTCCATTTTTAGGGTTTAACTTGCGGCCTAAAAATTTAACATTGTATTCTTTTAAATTACGAACCTCTGCCATTTTTAGAAGTTCATAACGCTGATCCATTAGAATACACAATGAATTTAACGTATGAACAACTTTCTTGGTGTCGGTAATGATTGCATCTTCTCCACCAGGAAGCTTCGCTAAGAAATGTCGTTCTATCTTATTAAATAAGGTAAGCTCAACCTTTTTAGGATCTACTAATACAAACTTAATTTGGGAAGGATGTTTCTTGTAAAGTAAG
>CAXNGM010000251.1:0-4258 GCA_964201695.1 Bacteroidia bacterium
TTTTTCTTAATCTCCAAACGATTATGCAAATATTTTTACACTTTACTGAAAAGAGTCAAATGATGGAATAGATTTTTGATTTCTTCGGGTGAATTAAAGCTGTGCAAACAAATCCTCAAACGCTCTGTACCTTCTGGTACTGTTGGAGATAGTATGGCTCGGATATCATAACCTGCTTGCTGAATAAATTCGGCCGCTTTTTTCACTCGTTCATTTCCCTCAAAAAGCAAACCTTGAATAGGTCCAGAAGCAGGAAGGAATTTGAGTTCCGGGTTTGCAGAAGCAAGTTCTCTGAAATACTGAATATTATTAAACAATTGTTGCTTCGCCTCAGGATTTGAAGCAGCAAATTTATAAGCGTATTTAATAGTCAGGATTTCGTTTGTTGGAAGCGCTGTTGAATAAATAAAGGATCGTGCGAAATTGATTAAGTATGAACGCAGCATATTTGAGCCAACTACTACAGCACCATGCGAACCAATAGATTTACCGAAAGTGTAAATACGTGCAATGCATTGCGCAAGAACATGTTCTTCATGCACAAGTCCGCAGCCGGTTGGACCATAAATTCCATTCGCATGCGCTTCATCAACGACCATGAGCGCATCGGTTTCAGCGCAGAGTCGCGCAAAGTCATTCAAAGGAGCGAAGTCGCCATCCATCGAATACAAACTTTCTACAACAATGTATACATGTCCGCTTGACTGTTTCAACAATCGTTTTGCATCTTCAATATCGTTGTGATTAAAGGCAAATGCTTTCGCATGCGAGAGTCGAATTCCATCATGAATCGATGCATGAATCAAGCGATCGTAAAGAATCGTATCGCCTCGTTGAGGAACCGAGGAAAAGAACCCAAGATTTGCATCGTAACCCGAATTGAAAATTAAAGCAGCATCAGCATGGTGAAAATCAGCCAGGAAAACTTCTAACTCTTCAGCCAAACGAGAATTACCTCGAATTAATCGAGACCCTGTGGAGCCGTTTAAACGAATGCTTGTATGATCAATTTCTTGTTGAACCGCATCGTAAATTTCTTGTTGACGCGCTAAACCCAAATAATCGTTCGAACAAAAATCAATAAGCTCATCCCCTATTTTTAAAACACGAAGAAGCCCGGCATCATTCCGTTTGCTTAAACGTGCTATTAAATTTTCGGGCATTGACTCGTCTTTCATTTTAAAAATCAATCAAAATGAACTGATGAAAAACGCATTATACTGTTGGGGCTGAGACCATTTTTTTTCGATCCTTGAATGCCGCTTTGGGAGTCAATCCTAAAATCTTAAACATCTCCATATCAGTATCAAACTCAGGATTTGGCGTGGTGAGTAATTTATCTCCAGCAAAAATTGAATTTGCTCCTGCTAAAAAACACATTGCTTGTCCTTCTAATGACATTTGCTGACGCCCAGCAGAAAGTCGAACTGCAGAGGTTGGCATAAGAATACGCGTTGTTGCAATCATGCGAATCATATCCCAAATTGGAACTGGAGGTTGATCTTCCATCGGTGTTCCTTCAACCGCAACAAGTGCATTGATTGGAACAGACTCAGGATGAATTGGCAAGTTTACAAGCGTATGCAACATGCCGCAACGATCTTCTTCAGATTCGCCCATTCCGATAATTCCTCCAGAACAAACAGTAATATTGGCTTTACGAACATTCTTAATGGTATTCAAACGATCCTCGAAATTTCGGGTTGAAATAATGTTCCCGTAATTTTCTTCAGAAGTATCGATATTATGATTGTATGCATACAAACCGGCATCAGCAAGACGTTGGGCTTGATGTTCGTTGATCATTCCTAATGTACAACACACTTCCAAATCCATCTCATTCACCGCTTGAACCATTTCAATTACTTTATCGAAATCGCGGTTGTCGCGCACTTCCCTCCAAGCAGCACCCATGCAAACACGCGATGCTCCTCCCTCTTTTGCACGATTGGCATATTCAGTAACCTGCTCCACACTCATTAATTTATGAGCATCTACTCCAGTAGAATAGCGAGCAGCCTGTGGACAATACCCACAATCTTCGGAGCAACCACCTGTTTTAATTGAAATCAGCGAACTTACTTGAACTTCAGATCCAACATGGTGTTGACGATGAACATTTGCTGCTTCAACAACAAGTTCTAACAATGGTTTACGATATATTTCCAGGATTGAATCCTTGCTAACAAGCGGACGATTTGAATTCATGTATGAATGATTGTGTTCAAACAAATGTAAAAGAATGCGATTAAATCAGAAATGCAAATGTACCAAAGAGCGCTTTGTTAATTACGTTATTTTTGCGGGGTATGGAAATTCATATTATTACCGTTTTACCCGAATTGCTCGAAAGTCCTTTTGCGCATTCCATATTAAAGCGTGCACAACAGAAAGAAATCGTTCAAGTTCATGTACATAATTTACGTGAATATTCGCTCGACAAGCACAAAAGCGTTGATGATTATGCATTTGGAGGAGGCGCTGGAATGGTGATGATGATTGAGCCCATTGTTAGATGCATAGAACATTTGCAGACACAAGGCGATTTTGACGAAATCTTATACATGACACCAGACGGTGAGCGATTCAACCAACAAATTGCCAATCAGATGTCGACTTTGAAACGGATTGCAATTATTTGTGGGCATTATAAAGGAATTGACGAACGCGTTCGGGAACATTTTGTAACGCGGGAAATATCGATTGGTGATTATGTATTATCGGGAGGTGAATTAGCAGCAGCTGTTGTATCGGATGCAATTATTCGATTGATTCCTGGTGTTCTGAATGATGAAACATCGGCGCTCACCGATTCTTTTCAGGATAATTTATTAGCTCCACCCGTTTATACAAGACCAGCTGAATACAGAGGATGGAAAGTTCCACCTATATTATTGAGTGGAAATACCCCTGCAGTTGACCAGTGGAGATTTGAGCAATCACTTGAAAGAACGCAGCAAAGACGGCCAGATTTACTCGATGAATAATTTTTTTTTAAATAATTGCACAGACAAAAGATTTTTTCCCTAATATTGCACTCCTTTTTAGAAACCCTATAGGTTTATCACAATGGACTTCCTATCACAAATTGCCAGTCAGCTCATCGAAAAACGCGAGCTTCCTTCTTTCAAAGCAGGAGATACTATCACCGTACATTATAAAATTAAAGAAGGTGAAAAAGAACGTATTCAACAGTACCAAGGTGTTGTAATTCAACGCAAAGGAGCTGGTGTTACTAGTACTTTTACCGTTCGGAAAATTTCTAACAGCTTAGGTGTTGAGCGTATCTTTCCTGATAATTCTCCTTTCATCGATAAAATTGATGTGAATAAGCGCGGTGTTGTTCGTCGTGCACGTATTTTCTACATCCGCGAATTGAAAGGTAAAAAAGCACGTATCAAAGAAAAAATGGTTTAATCCATTATATTCTTTCTGTAATATTAAAACCCTGTTGTTCATTCAACGGGGTTTTTCTTTTTCCCTCTATGGGCCGCAATTGATTTTATTTAGAACAGCTCTCATGCTATTCTTTAGCTTCAATGTGTTTTTGAAATCGAACAGAGGGAATCGATAAAACAAAAAAATCCCGATTCTTTAGGAACCAGGATTTTGTTTCATTCGAATAAATTTCAGGATCAATTCACTAAATAAGTCAATTGATTTTTTCTGACCAGCTCCAGAAAATGATGTTTTTTTCATCGGAGCGATCCTTCTCAAAGAAATTGTTTCCTAATTCCTGACTCAGCTGATAAAGCGCTGGCTGCAAAAAACGATCACTGTTACGCACTTCGCGTTGAATTTCCTTACGCAACATCAAGGGAACTATATCCATCAAATCTATTGCTTCCGTTTTAACGCTAGTCATTTTTCCCACTTTGCGACCCATCGCTTTTGCCAAGGATTCTGCTTCTATATTACTATTTTCAATTGCCTGACGATACGCTCGCTCTTTCAAAACAGTATGATCCTTCATCTTGATATCGATCATTTCTAAATTCAATGGCCTGCCATACATCTTGCTCAAAGAATCAATCATTCCGTATTTCTTGGCAGTAAAACATTGCGTCCAACTTAACATGCGTGAACCATAGTGAGAATAATCCGAAACGACTTCTTGTTTAGGAATTTGAACGCCCAATGAACTAAGCTTCGCTTCAAATTCAATCATTCGCTTTGCTTTTATTCCTAGTAACGAGTCTTCAATGATACGGAATCGCTCTCTTTCTTTTCGCATCTGCTCAGGAGATTTAACATCTTC
>CAXNGM010000252.1:0-4229 GCA_964201695.1 Bacteroidia bacterium
ATGGAAAATACTTCATTAGCATCCGAAAGCACCTATTTTACTGTTTCCATTACTGATAGAGCTGGAAATAAAAGCAATCAAATTAGCACCGATAACATTACCGTGTTTCCTTAATGCAATAGCTGTTAAGTTAATTCGTTAATGGCTAAGTCTAAAATAAAATTTAATAGATATGAAAACCTTTCGTTGTTTCGCCCTAATGATTTCAGCACTTATGTTTTTAAATTCTTGCACTGGAATTAAAAATATTCAAGCACCAACCGTTGATGGAATAAAGGATTTTAAAATGGGTGTACCGAAAGATGGAAAATTACCTTTCAGTTTTACCACACCATTAAAAAACCCCGATCGATTAAAGTTTCATATCAAAAGTGCAGACCTCGAATTTGTTGTTGCAGGTGTTCGCATTGCAGAAATCAAAACCACGAAGAAAATGAAAATACGTCGCGAGTTGGAACCCGAATTAAAATGGGAAGCAACTGCAGAATTAGCTTTATTATTAAAAAATCCAGCTGCTTTACTAGGAAGTTTTATTAAACAAAAACCCATATTAGACGTGAGCGGAACTATTACTGTGGGTAAATTATTTTGGAAAAAAACCTTGCCCATTCAAATGAAATTACCGGTCGAAATTCCGTTTAAGTAAATCCTTCTTTACTCATTAGAGAACTATACAAGTAATAAAATAAACAACAACCCATTGGACAAAATAAAATCTTACCAAGTCGACTTTAACAATTTTCAGCTTCCTTTCCTTTCAGAACCAGGTTATGTTTTAGAGCAAGGAACGCGGGATATTGATGTGATGTTATATGAAACACCTAAAAATGCTTTGTTATTAGGTCGAAATAGATACACTGTTGATAATTGGCGAAGTTGGGATGCGGACGATTTATACTTCATCCTACCTCTCGAAAATGATGATTGGGACTATGCATTATTCAGAATCACTTGGGATGACAATTATACCTGCTGGGCATGGACAAGCGATTGTAGAATAAAAGGAGAATTTAAAACTATTAAAAAAGCTGCACTCATTATGCTCAGTGAAAGTTGGGAAAAATGGGGGATTGATATGCTAACTCCTGAAAATAATGAGTACAAAAAACTTTACAATAAAATTAAACGCAGTAAATTTTAAAAACATGTCATATCAAAATTGGAAATGAGTTTGGCAAATAGAATATTTCTATTGTTGTTGTTGATTTCGCAATCAGCATCAGTATCTGTTGCACAAAACCATCCCATTCTTGGCAAATTTTCTATTTCCGAAAACAATGGTGATGTTTATTTAAGTTGGTCAATCATTGCAGGAAGTTCATGCAACGGAATACAGATTTATCGTTCTATTGACAGCATTAATTTTTCTCAAATTGGGGATATTCCCGGTGTTTGTGGGAGTGTAGATTTCATACAACCATATGACTTCACCGATAATAATCCAGTTAAAAATAAAGTAAACTACTACCGCCTTGAACTAGGCAATCAAGATTTCTCTCAAATTGTTTCGATTGAAATAATTGATATTTCAAGTAATGGTTATCAAATCCGCCCTCAACCGGCAACAGATGAAGTCACTATTTATTTTGATAACGACACCAAGCAAGAGCACTTTTTTACGCTTTACAACTTGAACGGCATTGAAGTTTTCACTACCCGAACAAAAGAAGATTTTGTTCAACTCAACACAGCACTCCTGAAATCAGGTTTATTCCTTTTCACTATTTCTGTTTCAGAAAGTCAATCTAATGTAAAGGGCAAATTGCTTGTGCTACACTAATAAAATTAGACAGGAAATTTTTTATTTTTAATAGTTGTGGATTATTAAAGAATGATAATCAAAACCAGTAGCACTAACAAGCGGGTAAAAATAATCGGACTTTTGAGGCCTTATTAAGTTTAAGTTGCTTTGAAATTGTGTTTTGAAATGTACATTTGATTTCGCCTTCCATAACTTAGGCTATAACGCTAAAAGTTTAAATAATGACAAATACAGAACACTGAAAAATATACTACAACCATTGAAACTTCATTTTTATCTTACAATTTCATTTTTCATTTTCTGCCTTACTGGAAACGGGCAGACAGACAGCAGCAGATGGGCAGAAAAACCAGAAGTTTCATATTCTGGATATCTAGACATATATTATGGGTATGATTTTAATGAACCAAAAACGAATTATAGACAGCCATTCTTATACAGTTTTAACCGACACAACGAATTCAATCTAAATCTTGGATTAATTAAAGTAAGTGCGAAACATTTAAAATACAGAGCCAATATTGCAATGCAGGCAGGTACTTACGTAATGGATAATTACACAAACGAGGAAACTGCTTTGAAATACATAAATGAGGGCAACGCAGGTCTCTCATTGAACAAGAAAAATAACTTATGGCTTGACGTTGGAATTTTGGGATCTCTTATTGGTTTTGAAAGTGCCATTTCAAAGGATAGTTGGACATTGACACGTTCTCTTCTTGCTGAAAATTCCCCATACTTTTTATCGGGAGCAAAATTAACATACAATCCAAATGAACATTGGGAATTGGCGGCACTAGTATGTAACGGCTGGCAACGAATAAAAAAAGTTTCTGGAAATTCCCTACCTGCATTCTGTTCACAAGTCAAATACACCAAGAGCGACAAACTAACTTTCAATTGGAGCACGTTTATCGGCACAGATGACCCCGACACAACAAGAAGAATGCGCTACTTCAATAATTTTTATGTTCAATCTCAACTGACCAAGAAATTAGGTTTCATCGCAGGTTTTGACATCGGTGCACAGCAAATAAAAAAGAGCAGCGAAGATTATGATGTTTGGTTTAGTCCTGTTGTTATAGTTCGCTACATGTGGAATGATAAATGGACTTCAGCTCTTCGAGCAGAGCATTACCAAGACAAAGACGGAGTTATCGTTAATACAGGGACATCAAACGGGTTTAAAACAAGCGGAATTTCACTAAACTTTGATTACTCACCATTTAAAAATATAGTATGGCGCCTAGAAGGACGATGGCTTTCAAGCAGAGATAAAATATTTCAGAAACAAAATAACCTTATCAATGAGAATTTTGCAATCGTAAGCTCAATCGCTGTTCAATTTTGATGAGAAGTATACGAAAGAAAAGATCGTTAACGTGGTAAATTATTTTAGAAAAAATCTTGTCCATTCAAAAGAAATTACCTGTAGAAATTCCGTTTAAGTAAATCCATTTTGTATTCATTAAAAGAATATTTAAGAGATTAATAAATAAGGAAAAACTCAATTTTTCTGCTTGATTGTTATTTGCAATTGAATAACTACTTTTGCCATCCCAAAGATTAAAATAACATATCAGAAGATGGATTTCCAACTCAACGAAAATCAAAAAATGATTGCCGAAATGATTCGTGATTTCGGTGATAAACACATTCGTCCAAATATGATGGAATGGGATGAGTCGCAAGAATTCCCACGTGATATTTTCCGTAAACTCGGTGAACTGGGTTTGATGGGCGTTCTTGTTCCTGTTGAATATGGCGGAGCAGGTTTTACCTATACCGAATATGTAACAGCCATCATCGAATTAAGCAAAATCGATCCTTCCATTGGACTTTCCATGGCGGCTCATAATTCATTGTGCACTGGTCATACCATGATGTTTGCCAATGAAACTCAAAAGCAAAAATACCTTCCCAAATTAGCAAGTGGCGAATGGATTGGCGCTTGGGGTCTAACAGAACCTAACACTGGCTCGGATGCGATGCGTATGAAATGCGTTGCACAACAAGATGGCGATTATTGGGTAATTAACGGCACCAAATGCTGGATTACACATGGTATCAGTGCAGAACTTGCAGTGGTAATTGTGCGCACCGGCGAGCTTCTCGATTCACATGGCATGACGGCTTTCCTTATAGAACGAGGAACTCCGGGCTTCATGGCTGGAAAGAAAGAGAATAAATTGGGAATGCGTTGTTCCGAAACTGCCGAAATGATTTTCGATAATTGCCGCGTTCACAAAGATCAGATATTAGGAAAAGTAGGCGACGGATTTATTCAAGCCATGAAAATTTTGGATGGTGGAAGAATTTCAATTGCGGCTTTATCATTAGGAATTGGCAAAGGTGCTATTGAAGCAGCCATCCGCTATTCGAAAGAACGCGAGCAGTTTGGTCAACCTATTAGTAATTTCCAAGGCATCAGCTTTAAATTGGCCGAAATGAGCACGCGTTATGAAGC
>CAXNGM010000253.1:0-4210 GCA_964201695.1 Bacteroidia bacterium
ATTAAAAGCTAAAAGGGAAGTTAATAGATACGCATCAGATATTCCAGCTTCAATCAATGCATTGGCGAAACCTAATCCATGAATCAATCCAAAGAAGAAAACTAAAATATAGCGACTCAGTTTAATTCTATCTAAAAGAATATTTTCAATCGCAGTTACAACGATTGAAAATGAAATGAGGGGTTCTAGTATGTTGGAATTGGGGATGTATAATCCAAGCGTTGAAATAATTAATGTGATGCTATGAGCTAAAGTAAACAAAGAGCACTGAATTATTCCCGATTTTAAATTCGAACTAATTAAAAAAATACTTATGATAAAGAGGATGTGATCATATCCAAAAGGAAATACATGGATATAACCAAGATAGATAAACTCTAGAATAGTATGCAGGAAATTCATTATTCCTTGATTATCTTATAATGTTCTGTTGAATTACCAATAAGTTTTAAGAAGTAAATACCTCTATCAATGGAAGATAAATCGATTGAATTTATAAATTTTCCGGAATGAATTCTTTGCCCTGTGAACGAATAAATTTCATAGGTGTTGAAATCCACTTTTGAATGAATATTTACTAAGCTGGAAAAGGGATTGGGATAGATTTGTGTTTGTTTCTTTTCGACATTGGAGTTTTCAGTATTTAATACTATTTCATTTCCAGATCTAACACAAAAGAAATAATGTTTTGCAGTCTTTAAATCATAGGTTGTAATCCCAAAACGGGTGTCTAAATACCAAGCTTTTGTGGTTTGGTTTGGTAATGATGTGGATGACCAATATTTAGAAAACCCGTTATTTGTAAAATAAGCACTGTTAATTGAAGGATTGAAACGTTGTTCTTCATTAATCGATTGGATTTCTTTGATGTTTGGAAGTCTCCATTCGTTTGAATTGGCAAGCGAAAGTGTGTCGGCATAAACCAATGCTTGTTCCCAGGTTAATGAATCTGCGCAAGGGACTTTCTGCCAAATTAAATTGGTTAAATGATCGGTAATTGTTCCATCCAAATTATCACTGAAATGTGCATTAATTAATAATGGAATTTCGACATCTCTCACCAAACGAGCATGAAAATGTTTCACTCCTCCTGCGCTAATCGTTTCGGTTTTAGGATGATTGCCAATTCCTCCACCTGCATTGGTTGCCCAAACTTTATTGGTGTCGTTTGCCTGTCGATCGCTAGTCCACCAGTATTCTGCTGCAGTTGAGGTAAAAAAGGTTGTGTTCATTGCTGGGTTAGAAAACTGATGATTCAATATACTGAACCCTTCGTGAGCATTAGGTAATCTCCAGTTGGTATAGCCTGCCAATGTTGATGTATCGGCATAATGCAAAGCTTGTGTAATGGTCATCTCACCACCATCGGTTTTTTGCCACATCAAACCGGTTACAGTGTCGGTAACCGTACCATTTCCATTTTGCGTGAAGAAAGGTGCGTTAATCGTGAAATCAGCGTCTTCGCCTGGAGTCGATGTATAACTAGAAGTAATCCCAGTATCAGGAAGCCGCTTCATAGTTTTGAGAATGCTTTGTGCCGGAGTGAAAAATGATATTAATAAAAACGAAATGACACAAATATTAATTTTCATTGCAAATTATTGGATAATTATTTTTTGAGTGATTTCTTTTCCTGCTGAGTTAAATTGCATGAAATAGATACCATTATTCAATGATCTTACGTCAATCGATTCTTTCAATATTCCTGATAAAACGACCTTTCCAAGTGTATTGAAAATTTGAAAAGTTTCATTTTCCTGAATAGTATTTTTGTTTTTAATCGTTAAAAAATCTTGTGTCGGAATTGGAAATACTTGAATGTGATTATTCTCAATATCCCCGGTGGATGTGGTTCCGTTTAACGTATGCCGAACAATGACTTCATTGTCTAAAACCACATTGGAGCTCCAAATAAATTGCGCATCATTGTTTGGTTCATCAAAAATGTTTGTGAAATTGGTATAGGCAGGTTTATTATTTACACCAATTTCGGCATTGGTAAATGTTGTTGCATTTGGCCAAGAAGCATCATCGAAATTCGCATTTTGCCAATTGGAAGGACGCGCCCAATGAAGACCGTAATAGGCCGAACCATCGTTCGAATCTTGAATTAAGCAATTGTTCGAAAGTCGTTGAGAGCCATTTTCTGTTGGACAAGTTAAATCAACAATTGGGGCGGTGTAAAATGTTTGCGCTTTCCAGGAATTGTTGGTGATGGCGATGGTCGCGTTCGATTCATCTTTAAATACAGCTACCATGCCTCCATCTCCCGAATGGTGTGTAAAACCGCCACTGAGTTCGGTGCCAATGCCTAAATTCTCTTCCCAATCTATTAACAACATTGCGATAGTAAAAGGTCTATTCACTCGAAATCGAACGATGTTGGAATTAAATTGTGTGTATGGAACATTGTCCTTCCCGACAGGAACTCCATTAATATATAGTTCGAAGTAATTATCTGCAAAAATATAGGCAGTAATGAGTTCGCCACTTGCATCAATATTCACGATATCACTTCCAGTTAGCGCAGCTAAAGCCAAATTTGAATTAGTATACGTTGCACCCGTACACACATTATGTAGATTGGAAGCAAATGGGAAATTCGGATTAGTTAGATTTACTTCTGCTGGTAAAGTCCAAATGGATTGGTCATTTTCGGTAATTGTTCCAATGTTGGTTACTCTTCCTCCAGTGCATGTGTACAAATTACTTTGCGTAATTGTGCCAATGCCTTGCGTTACCAAGCCCGTTCCCGAATATTGACTAAAACCTAAGGTTGGAAATCCTAGTAATATTCCAATGAAAAGTAATTTATTCATCCAACCTATTTATTAATTAACCAAAATTTTCCGATTCGAAATTCCCGAATCCGATTTTATTGACACAATATAAATACCTTGTTTTAATTGAGGAATTGAGTTTACTGAAGGAATTCCATCGCAAGAAAAAATACTTTTTCCATCAAGCGTATAAATAGAAACTTTATCAATTGAATTATTAATTGCGGAGATTTCTTTTATTTCGAATTTCCCGTTGTTGGGATTTGGAAAAATCACCACATCATTGTTATGAGAAACATCTAAAACATTTGCAATAACATCACACTGAACAAAACCATTGTAATTCTCCACAACGGTGCCTGTTGGACTGATAAAATTGAAGGTGTATTGACCAGTTGGCGTCCATGAATAATCGACATAATAGTTGATTCCGTTTCGGGTATAGCTTAATGAGTATCCGTTGTTTGCTGCATTGGGAATGGGAACACAGCCCGTAATTGTGGCGCCGCTTAGTGGTGTTAAAGCTGGACGAATCGGCTGAGCTGCAGCTTGTGGTATAATTTGCATGGTATTATCTTCGGTAACTTCCCCAACCATTTTCCCAATCATGTAGGGCAATGTGTTGGTTCCGTGATAATGATAAACACCATTGTTTCCATAATGTCCATGATTTTCATCGAGTGGAAGCATCGGGTTTCCTTCGGGCTCAACTGCACCATAAACTGCAAATCCATCCAATGCATAAGCAATGGGCAATGTGGCAACTTGTGTGTTGTATAAAACGGTTGGAGCAATTAATCGTCGGCTCTTCCGCAGTGGCCGCCGTAAATATCGAGTTGACCATCGGCTAAAGCATCAATTCCAGTATTGGTATACGGATTGAAAATAGCAACCCCATTCACCGCAACTGCAATCGCACCACGTAAAAAATGTTGCGTATTCACAGGGACAGCAGTATCGGCAATAACTGGATTTAAAGGAATACTCCAAGAATTTGCACCAATATAACATTGAGGAATAGGTACTTGTTGTTGCCAAGCGGTAATGCCCGTCATCATTTCATGGTCAGGAATCCCTTTCGATTCAACACGAAAATAGGTTGCATCCCAAAATGTGTTGATTGCTGGTTTAAACGGAATAAATGCCAAATCCATTTCATTTGGATCGGTTTGAATTTGGTTTACTTTTTTAGTAAATCCCCAAAGACTAAGAATTATTCCCAAAAATACCAAGGGAGATAAATAGCGAAGTTTCCTTAATTGTGCATTTTTAATAATGTAAATACCCAATAAAACACTTAAAACAAATAAGGAGATAAGCGCCCAAACACCAGCACCAAAAGGTTTAGAATTATAAGGTGGGTTTGAATTGGCAAAGTTCAATGCCTGAATGGATTCAACGCGTTTGTTTACAAATTCCTGATCGTCTTT
>CAXNGM010000254.1:0-4201 GCA_964201695.1 Bacteroidia bacterium
TGAGCATCTTGGTTTATAAAAGGAACTGTTTCGGGTAATCGTAATGAAAAGTCCTGAAGTAATTTAGGTTCAGAGAGCGAAATATCACTAACCAACCATTTAACAATGGGTTTATCGCGAAGTTTAGAAACAGTTTCAAATACGGTTTCAGCTGAAAATAAATACGAGCCCGATACAACTTGAGGAATTCCCATAAAGGTTAAAACCGATGAAATTTCGGCCGTTACACCTCCATCAACAATAAGCGGAACTTTCGGATACATGAAACGAAAACGCATGATATTGGCAAACTGTTCTTTTTGAAATTTTCCACCACTATAACCTGGAGTTGTGGTCATAATGAGCAAACTCGAAGCTACTTTTTCGTAAGGTTTAAAAAGCTCAGGTGAACTTGTAGCTAAAATCGCCAAACCTACTTTTCCACGCATGTCATCGGGAATGATAAGCGTAGAATGAAGCGCTTCCAATTGGATAACAATGGCTTCAATGACCGATTCCCGAATTTCATCCCAATATTTTACTGGATCGGATGTAATTAGATGAAGGTCCATCGGTGTTTGTGTAATCTCGCCAAGTGACTTTGCAAAGTCGAATATCTCGCGATTTTCGACGCTATCGAGGTGGTAAAAATTAACACCCGCCTGATCGAGCATGGAAACTGTATCAGGAATTTGACGTTTTTGAAGTGAACTGATGGATGCCGAAATGCGCATTGGCAGTAGATTACTGGCGTGTTTTTAAAAATAAACCAGTCTGCAATATTAGTTCATTCATTCCGATTCTAAAAATTCCCGTAGTTTCGCAAGCCAAAATCAATTCAAATTAAATGACAAATCGAGTATCAGACCGGCTTATGGTCCTCAGCGAATCTGAGACACTGGCAATGGCTCGCCGTACTAGAGAACTTAAGGCACAAGGCATTGATGTAATTAGCTTGTGCTTAGGAGAACCCGATTACGACACTCCGCTTTTTATAAAGGATGCTGCCAAAAAAGCAATTGATGAGAATTATACACATTACCCGCCAGTTGCAGGATATCCAGAATTGCGTGATGCCATTTCGTTAAAGTTTAAACGCGATAACGGAATCGACTATGCAGCCGATCAAATTGTTGTGTCGACTGGAGCGAAACAATCCATTGCGAATGTCATTTTAAGTTTAATAAATCCAGGCGACGAGGTTTTATTGCCTTCGCCATATTGGGTTAGTTATATCGAAATAATCAAGCTTGCAGGAGGAATTCCTAAAGTTATTTATGCGGGGATTGAGCAAGATTTTAAAATTACTGCTGAAGAACTTAAACCGCACATTTCAGATAAAACGCGAATGATGATTTTTTCATCGCCATGCAATCCAACGGGTTCTGTTTATTCGAAAGAAGAGCTTTCTAACATTGCAGCATTTTTCCGAGATTATCCTGAAGTAGTTATTGTTTCGGATGAGATCTATGAACACATTCGTTTCAAAGGAGAACATTGCAGCATTGCTTCATTACCCGGCATGTTGGACAGAGTAGTCACAGTAAATGGTCTTTCGAAAAGTTTCGCCATGACCGGTTGGCGATTGGGTTATATTGGAGCGCCAAAATGGATTGCTTCGGCTTGCGATAAATTCCAAGGACAAATTACTTCTGGCACGTGTACGATATCTCAACGAGCTGCAATAACAGCTCTTTCTGCCGATCCGGAGGTTATACAACCCATGGTTGATGGATTTCTAAAACGACGTGATTTGATGTACGGACTTCTGAGAGAAATTAAGGGATTGAAGGTGAATGAACCCGAAGGAGCTTTTTACTTTTTCCCAGATGTTTCGGCGTTTATTGGGAAGAAAGGCAATGGTGTTGTAATAAATTCAAGTCAAGAGCTCACCATGTATTTGTTGAGTAATTATCATATAGCAACCGTTGGTGGTGAAGCATTTGGATGCGAAAAATCCATTCGATTATCGTATGCTTCTTATGAAGAAATTTTGATTGAATCGGTTAAACGACTAAAAGCAGGATTAGAAAGTTTAGTATGATGAACCAAGCAGAGCTTCTTAGGATTTTCGATTGTTTTATTCAACAACGGGTTTTAATTATCGGGGATGTTATGGTCGATAGTTATATCTGGGGAAAGGTGGATCGCATTTCGCCAGAAGCACCTGTGCCTGTAGTTGCTGTTCAACGCAAGGAAAATAGATTGGGCGGTGCTGCAAATGTTGCATTGAATGTAAAAGCATTGGGTGCAAATTCGGTTTTGGCAGCTGTTATTGGAAATGATTTGGATGGAGATAATTTCCTCAAATTATTGGAACAAGAAGGTTTATCCTCCGAAGGTATTATGCGATTAAATCGTCCTACGACTGTAAAAACCCGAGTTTTAGGAAATCAGCATCAGTTGTTGCGCATTGATGCAGAAGATGATAGCGAACTTTCATCCAGCGACTCTCGTGTTTTTATTGAAAGTATTGTCAAACTTTTGCGAAGAGACCGTTTTGATGTCATTATTTTCGAAGACTACGACAAAGGATTAATTTCTCAAAGCTTGATTGAATCGGTCGTTTCGATTGCTAAAGAATTGAATATTCTTGTTGCAGTGGATCCTAAAAAACGGAATTTTCTATCCTATAAAAATGTGGATCTGTTCAAACCCAATTTAAAAGAAATCAAAGAAGGATTGAAGATCGATGTTGATCCGAAATCGTTGGATTCTTTGATGGCTGCAGATAGTAAATTGCGAAGTGAATTAAATCATACATGGAGTTTAATTACTTTGTCGGAACACGGAATGTTTGCTAGTAATGGAACCGAAGTGATTCAAACCCCATCTCGACCGATTATTATTTCGGATGTGAGCGGAGCTGGAGATACCGTTATTAGCACTGCTGCTTTATGTTTATCGGCTGGAGCAGATATTGAAACAATTACCTATCTAGCAAATTTAGCTGGTGCAAGTGTTTGCGAAAAGCCCGGTGTTGTTTCTGTTGATGCAGCATTTTTATTATCAACAGCCATTTCGTCCATTCAAAAACTGTAAAGAAACACGATCATTTTTCGAACAATGCCCATATTGCGGCGTTTAGAATCCTATGAAAGTTACACCCTACGAACATTCTTCCGATAGCAAAAAGCAACAGATTGAACAGATGTTCGATAACATCTCTCCCAAATACGATTTCTTGAATCGTTCTCTTTCTTTGGGCATCGATGTTTGGTGGAGAAAGAAAATGATGCGTGAATTGAAAGGCCTCTCATTGAATCAAGTTTTAGATATCGCAACAGGAACTGCCGATGTAGCGCTTGCAACAAGCAAACTCAAACCGAATTCCATCATAGGTGTTGATATTTCAGAAGGAATGCTCTCTGTTGGGCGAATTAAGGTGGAGAAAAAGGGATTAAGCTCATTAATAAAGCTTCAAAAAGCCGATTCTGAAAATCTTCCATTTACTAAAAATCAGTTTGATGCAATTACTGTTGCTTTTGGAGTTCGGAATTTTGAACATTTATCTAAAGGCCTTGATGAAATGTGTCGAGTTTTAAAGCCAGGTGGCAAATTGGTTATCCTTGAATTTTCTCGACCAAGAATTTTTCCAGTAAAACAACTTTATGATTTCTATTTCCGATACTTTTGCCCTTGGTGGGGAAAGGTAGTTTCGAAGGATAATTCAGCATACAAGTACCTGTATGATTCGGTTTCTGCATTTCCTGAAGGAGAACAATTTTTAACCATTGCACAACAAAGCGGTTTTAAACAATTAAAAGCGCAACGTTTAACATTTGGAATCGTAAGTTTGTACACTGCAACAAAATAACAATTGCATTCATTCGTTGAAAACATCTAAACCATATACCTTGTTAACAAAGCGTTTTCTTTTATTTTGGGTACTTACCATTGTTGCTTCAACATCTACTTTGCAAGCACAACAAAAAGACCGAAAAGTATGGAACCTACAGAACTACGATTTGCAAATCGTTCACTTCGGATTTTTGCTGGGAGTAAACTCTTTTAATTTTATTGCAACTCCTGTTGGAGACTTACGCGATATAGATTCGGTTTTGAGCATCAGTCCGGAAGCGGGAATGGGATTTTCATTGGGTATTATTTCCAATTTGCATTTGGGAGATAACTTTGATTTACGTTTTACACCAACGCTTTCATTTGGCGAACGCAAGCTTATCTATCAACTTCGTGTAACACCTACAATTATTAATGATTC
>CAXNGM010000255.1:0-4197 GCA_964201695.1 Bacteroidia bacterium
TTCATATTGTTTTGTTTTGATAATCAAACATAAAGAACGCATATGCGAAATGCCACAACGCAAATTCAAACTTTTATGCTTTACATTTGTTTGATTTTAATAAATCGTTCGAAACATTTTACAAAACAGTTCACATTGAACAACCGTTAATATGGCAGCTCCCAAATTTATAACCAACTCTACATCATTTCATACCGAGTTAAAAACCCGGATTACGGAATACTTTAACGAAGTTGGAACCGCAAGCACAGGGAATTACAAACTTTTCCTTAAAGCAATAATTCTCGTGGTGAGTTTTTTCGCTGTTTACACACATTTGGTTTTTTATACGCCTGTTTGGTATTTTGCATTGGTTGAAAGCATCTTTTTAGGTGGATTAACCGCATCCATCGGATTCAACGTCATGCACGATGGGGCTCATGGAAGTTTCAGTAAATATCCTTGGATTAACAAACTGGCTGGACTTTCCTTGAATTTTTTGGGTGCCAATGTATTTATGTGGAACACAAAGCACAACGTTATTCATCATGCATATACCAATATTGATGGGATTGATGATGATATCGACGCGCGTCCTTTTTTACGTTTATGCGATTCGCAGAAATTCCTCAAAATGCATAAGTACCAGCATATTTATTTCTGGTTTGCCTATTCACTCCTTTACATATATTGGATTTTCTTCACCGATTACAAGAAGTATTTTACACGCATGGTTGGTTCTTTGCCTTTAAAAAAGATGAACACTTCCGATCATATTAGCTTTTGGGCTTTCAAAGTCATCCATTTTTGCACATTTGTAATTGTACCCATTTACTTCATTGGATTTACACCTTGGCTAATTGGTTTTCTTGTGTACGGAATGTTTGCTGGTGTTGTATTGAGCATCGTTTTTCAGTTGGCACATACAGTCGAAGAAGCTCATTTTCCTCTACCTGTTGCCAATAAAATTGAAGACGAATGGGCAATTCATCAGCTTAAAACAACTGCCAATTTTGCAACACGCAATAAGGTAATTTCTTGGTTAGTTGGAGGATTGAATTTCCAAATCGAACATCACCTTTTTCCGAAAATATCTCACGTACATTATCCAGCAATTAGCAAGATTATTAAAAGTACCTGCGAAGAATTTGGAGTAATTTATATTGAACACCGTAAAATGCGTGATGCAATTGCCTCTCACATTAATCATCTCCGCACACTTGGACAACTAAGTCCTTCTCAAGCATAAATATTTTGAATAGTTCTTTTGCTCTTTCAAAATCACTTTAATCTATTTCCTATTTGATAATGATCTGACTCGTTTCGAGATTGATTAAAACTATCAAATAGCCCAAAACAAAAAAGGATGCACATCTAAAACGTGCATCCTTTTTTGTTTCTAATTGAATAACTTAGAATCTTAAGTTCACTCCAATACTTGGTAAAATCGGTAATTGATTGATTCGTTCAAATTTTACACGATCGAAGTAAAAGACATTGTCGCGATTGTATGAATTTGTAACACCCGCAGTAAGTTCGAGTGTCGTGTTTTCGCCCAATTCAATGTTGTGTTTCAAATTAACATCCAAACGATGATATGCAGGCAAACGGCCTTGATTTAATTGTGCGAAAGTCGATCCAAGTGTTCCGTTGGTTGTGGTGTAATTGCCATTCAGATTCCCTGTTAATGTGTTGTTTTCATAGAATCCTTGGGTTTGTGTGAATGGGAATCCAGAACCGAAGTTCCAACGTGCGCTAAATGACCAATTTAATGATTTTCCAAATTCATACGATGCAAGTAAGTTAACATTGTGACGACGATCCCAAACCGGACTATAATCAATTAACTCGTCTTCGCGGGTAACTTTCATCAAGGAATAAACCGCCCAGATATAGAAGCGCTTGAAATCGTATTTCAAGGTCATGTCAACTCCTTTCGAAACTCCTTTTTCAAGAATGAAATCTTTCTTAAGCACATCGGGTTGGGCTTCGTTTTCCGAATTATCGTCATACAATTTATTACGATTGATATTGGTAAGTTGGTTAAAATTGAAATAATATGCTTCCACATTCCATTTCAGATGTTTCCCTAAATTACTTTCAAATCCAAAGATTGCATGTTGAGCTTTTTGCAATTTACTTGTACGAGGTTCCTCTTTAAACTCAGTAGGCGCATTTTCTGGAGCAGTTAAAAAGCCATAAAACAAATTCACTACATCTCGATCCGAAACCCCTGCAATTAGATTTTGGCTATACAAACCGCTAGCAAATTTCAAACGGAAATTATCACTCACATTAAACTTTAAACCTAAACGTGGCTCGGGTGATGCTTCTCCAAGCGATGCATAATAGTGCATACGAAAGCTAGGTTCGGCAACTAATTTCCCTACGGTGAAGTGGTACTTCGCATACAATGCCAATTCTGTATTGTTTTCGTTCTGCTCAATTTTTCTATTTACTTCATTGAAAAAGGTGAACGCCGTGTTTAATCCAATGGCCTCAACACCCCATAAGAAATCATTTTTGCCAATAAAGTATTTGAAATTCATGGCCAAGTTAAATCCACTTATTTCACTGCTTCTAGATGGCTTACTAGCTTCGTCGAGGTTAATTTTATAGTCGGTGTAACTAAAAACCCCATCCATCAAAAATGTACTGTTACTTGGCACCAAAACGAAATTTGCACCAGCACCAAAGGTATTCCAGTTCAACTTTTGCAAGCTTTTATATTGTACCTGATCGCTGAAATTAAATCCTGTCAAATTGAGCTTACTTCCGTTGTCACCGTTAAAAGAAATTTTCCCATAAATATCAGTGAAATTGAAAGGTAAACCTGCTGTATCCACATAGGGATAAAATATCTTGGAACTTTCTTTCAAATAGGAAGAACGTGCACTGAAAATAAACGATGTGGAACTTGCCTTACCTTCTTTTTGTTTACTCAAAGGGCCTTCCAATTGTAATTTAGCAACGAAAGGACTTGCCGAAATCTTTCCTCCAAAACGTTTCTTATTTCCATCCTTGCTGGTGATTTTCATGATTGACGAAACCCGTCCTCCATTTTCAGCACTGAAACCTCCTGTATAAACATCAGCATTTCGAATGATATCCGTATCGAACACCGAAAACAAGCCAATTGAGTGAAATGGATTGTAAATAATCATTCCATCAAGCAACACTTTATTTTGAATTGGTGAGCCACCACGAATGTATAATTGTCCACCTTGGTCACCGGTAAAAGTTACACCCGGAAGAACTTGCAAGTACTGAGCAATATCGGGTTCAGCCCCAATCGTTGGAAGCTTGTTCATCTCTTTTGGCGTAATGGTGGTTAAGCCAACCCCAATTCGATTCTGCTCTTCTTCTTTCTCTCCACTTACCTCAAATTCTTTAATGTCAACCGCTTTGGTTTGAACATAAATATTTTGTGTGAGTAATTGCCCCGCTTTAACCGAAATGGAAAGGGATGTTTTTTCGAATCCAACAGAAGAAAAACTCAACTTGTAAGAACCTGCCGGAACTTTCGTAATTGAAAAGAAACCATTCACATCGGTTTGCGCGGCGAAGTTGGTGCCTTCTAAAAATACATTGGTGAAAATAACGGGTTCTCCATTTTTCTTATTGAAAACAGTACCTCGAATGGTAGCATTTTGCGCAATGATGAATGAAGAGATAAGGCAAAAAAGAAATGTAGGAAAGAAACGTATAGACATAAAATATTTACGTGATGGGCGGCCAAAGATAATGGGAATCTTTGCATTCTAATAGAAACAATTATGCTGTTTTATCGGAATTCTAAACAGTTGATTGTAATTCCGAATGGATTTAAACCGAACACCTACATTTTATTAATAAAATCAGGCATACTTTGGAGCATTTCTATCTTCTCCGCTTGAAAATTTATATGGGCAGCTAGTAATCGGATGCCATTTGTTACGACCAAAAAAGGAACGCGCATGGTTAAATTATACCGCGCAGCCTGATCGAAAACCGCTTGGGTGATTTCAACTTCGGCTGCTTTGCATTCTACAATCATCCAAGGTGTTAAGTCGGCTGCGTATACAACAATATCCGCACGTTTGGAGAGATTGTTAAGTTTCAATGAAACTTCTACTCCAAGCAAATTTTTGGGGTAGAGTAGATGTACATTTAAATAATTCAGCATGTGTTGTCTCACCCATTCTTCGGGTGTTAACGCTACAAATTTGTTTCGAAATG
>CAXNGM010000256.1:0-4178 GCA_964201695.1 Bacteroidia bacterium
TTAATGAGTGGTATTCGTTCGATGGTTTTGTTGAATAAGGATAATAAGGGCGTTTGAATGAGCGCTGTTCCTATTAAACCTAAGAATGCAGTTCCAAATACAATCACAACGATACTCACTCCCGGCACTTCGTATGGAATTAAGCCATCGAGAAATGTAAATACCTTGTAAACCACATAAAATGTAATGGCGATGGGAACAATTAGCACCAATCCTTTTAAAAAATAAGCGGTAAAACGCCGAAAAATCCGGTTGATAATTGAAGTTGCTTGATTCATTTTTATTTCGGTTCGATAATGAACGATAGATTTAGAATTTCGATTTGACCTTAAACTCAAGCCAAGGATTCACGCACTTTACGCGTCAAACTTTTAAAAATCAAATCGTAGGAATGTTTAATAAGTTCTTGTATTAAAGCATTAGGGATCGATTCGAAATGAATGGTATTCCAATTTGTTTTACTCATGTGGTATCCTGGAACAATTTCGCTGTATTCTTCACGCAGTATAATGGCACGCTCTGGATCACATTTCAAATTTATTTGTCCGGCTTTTTCCAGAGGAATCAATGCGAAAATCTTGTTGCCCACACGCAGCACTAAGGTATGTTCATCGAATGGAAAATCTTCGGTTACAAAAGGCATCGACAAACAATACTCACGAATTTCTTCGATGTTCATTTTAAGGAATTTCTGGGGTTTGATTGTCAAACTCAAACTGGAATTTTTTCGCAAAATTGGCTTGAGCAGCATTCAATTTTTTATTTAACGCATCTTCTTTGTTTCGGATATATGTAACGTGCTGATTGAGTGTTTCAATTTCAGCATCTGATGCAGCATCTCCTTTCAGGAAAATCTCAATCATATCTTTGTATTGCTTATGAAACACTTGATTGTAAAACTTCAATAAATCGACTGCAGCAATTTTCAATACACTATCTCCTTCGAAATCGCTTAACTGATTAATTATGTGCAAGGATGAATCGGAACGGGCCATGAGTGATTTATACTGCAACCTTATTTCTTGCTCGGTTCCATTATCGAATGCTTGAGTTAAATTCACCATGTGTCGAATAATCGCATTTTGATGATCTACTACAAAATCGTTGTATTCGATGGGATTATAAAAAACGATATCTCCTGCATGTGCATGTTTCTGTTTGCAGGCCGGCATTGAAACGAAAATACAAACGCCCAATAAAAGCGCCGTCGTATTTTTAATCATGAATTCATCCTATTCATTTGCAAAACTACTGAAAAGCTTGATGCGATTCCAAAAAAAAACGTCCTGCCTTGATGACAGAACGTTTTAAAGAATTATACAGGAAAATTACCTGTTAATATTGAACTTCTTGACAATTTCTGTTTGGCCCGATTGAACACGCACAAAATAAATTCCTGGCTTTAATCCCGATAAATCGACATGAAGCGGCGTGCTTAAACTAGATTCTGGTTGCACTCGTTTTATTTGAGATCCAAGCACGTTACAAATGGAAATAGATACGTTGTTTTGAAGCGATTCTGGGATTTGTAAAAATAAATTCCCGTCTTGAACAGGGTTTGGGTAAACTAGCAAATCGGAAACAATGTTGCCTCTGTTTTGCTGACTATTTTGTGCAGAAATGAGCGGTGTTGAATAATCCAACTTGGCTTGTAAACTGTTTGTTTCTGTTGCTGTTTCATCGCCAGTAAAAACTTGCAACTTGGTAAAATTAATTTCATTGTTAAGATGTGGCTCCACATTTCCTTGATACACGCCTGAAATATTATCTACGGTAATATAACTAATATCAGCTATTTCGACACGAATAGATGGCTTAACAGAATATGGCAACAACAAAGGCGTTAACTCTCCACCACGAATAATAATATCCACATCCACTTTACCATCTTTTAGCTGAATGGTGCGAATTGAATTGTTCGCTTGAGTTGAATTCACTTCAATCTTATGGAAACGGATCTGACTTTCAATCTGAAAACGAACATGTAAATCAGAAGATGCATCGTATCGACCATCGTTTAACAAGGTTAAATATATCGTGGAATTTGATTCTGTATTGCTTGATGCAGCTATGAAAAGTGTTTGAAAAACTGCAATTATAACAAGTAGGAGTTTGAATAGAGAGCTGCGATTCATAGCTTGAAGTTTTGATTATTATCAAATATATAAAAAACAAGAACTCGTTTTACAAACATATTTTCCCATATATCGGAAAAAATTTATTTGTGAAAATGGAAATCAAAAAGGGGTTTGGTGAATTTCAACTATCATAATTCAATTCTTAGTTCATACAAAACTTAACACATATCGATAAATCGTAAATGTTCATTTCGATTCAAGATGTTAAAGGCAACTAGTTTCCGCTATTTTTGTAGATAAGTAAATCTCATGCAACAAAGCAAACTCATCCTATTATTAAAGTCGCTTTCAAGAAAAGAATTGAAGGAGTTCCAAGCATTTACAGCTTCCGAATTTTTCAATAAAAACGAGACCCTTATCCTTCTATTAAAAAACATTTCCGAATACCAAGGTCTTTTTGAAAGCCCTAAATTAGAAAGAGAAACTTTTTTCAAGAAACATTATCCTAAGGAAGTTTTTGAAGACCAGAAGTTTCGTTATGTGCAAAGCGATCTTACCAAATTATTAGAAGAGTTTCTTGCTTACAATGAATACAACAAAAATGAATTCGGGAAAAAATACTTTCTTCTTGAATCGTTAAATCAACGCAACCAGGACAAATATTTCCTGCAAGAACTTGATTCCATTCAAGCTATTAACGACAAATCGCCTTTTCGTGATGCGGAATATTATTTCAACCAACATAAAATAAGCGAGTTATCCTATCAATACACCTCAGAAAAACGCAATCGTGCTTTCGATACATCGTTGCAAGAGGTTATCGATAATTTGGAAATCACCTATTTGGCTAAAGGTTTCCGTTACTATTGCGAAATGATAAACCGAAGAAATATTCTGAGTGTTGAATACAACCTGAGTTTCTTCGATGAAATGGTAAAATACCTCGAAAATGCAAGCTTCGACTTTGTCCCCGTAATTCGTATTTATCGCCTCATTCACAAAGCACTTACGGATCCCGAAAACAAACCAAACTACTACCAATTACTTTCTAGTTTGCGCGAACATAGCAAGTTGTTCAGTCAAACAGAGCAACGTGGAATGTATGTATTTGCTCAAAACTACTGCATCAAACGAATCAACCAAGGTGACTCAAATGCGCTCAAAGACATTTTCGAACTGTATCAATTGATGGTCGATAATGAATTGATTTTTGAAGGAAATTATGTGAGTCAGCCCGATTTTAAAAATATCGTTACAACAGGACTTCGACTGGCTGAGGTGGAATGGGTGAACGGATTCATAGAAGAATTTCGTGAAAAATTAAATCCCGAATTCAGTGAAAATGCATACACATATAGTATGGCTTGGATTCATTTCACAAAAAAAGAATACGACAAGGCCTTGCGCATGTTGTTACGCGTTGAATTTAACGATGTATACTATCACCTCGATTCCAAGTCTCTATTAATGAAAGTATATTATGAGATGAACGAGTTTGATGCATTTTTATCGCTTGTTGATGCCTTTCGAATTTACCTGCGGAGAAATAAATTTATATCCGAATTTCAGAAAGAAACCTATTCCAATTTCATCCAAATTATGAACAAAATGATGAAGTTAAAAATGCGAAATCAGTCCATCACATTAGCAATTCACCAAGATATTTGTGCGACCAAACCCGCTGCCGATCTCCATTGGCTCATCTCAAAATCGGAAGAACTCGCTCGAATTGCGAAAATCCTGTGAAAATCACTCTTAGTAAAAACGAGTCTCCAAAATCCCAATCACATCAATTTAATAATAGAAATCAATTAAGTTTGCAGCGTTTTAAAATCAAACATATATACACCATGAATGAAGTTGTAATCATTGCTGCGGCACGTACTCCAATTGGAAGTTTTAACGGTTCTTTGGCTGGACTTTCTGCTACTCAACTTGGAGCTGCTGCAATAAAAGGAGCTGTTGAACGCGCCGGAATTAATCCCAATCTGATTCAAGAAGTTTTTATGGGCAATGTGTTGTCGGCCAATTTAGGACAGGCGCCTGCAACTCAAGCGGCTACTTTTGCTGGCTTACCCAATACAATTCCAAGTACAACCA
>CAXNGM010000257.1:0-4162 GCA_964201695.1 Bacteroidia bacterium
GTAAATTCATCGTCCCGAATTTGAATGTAATCCGGAATTTTCGCTTTGCCTTTAATCTTTAATATGTGCATTTTCCTTTTATCAGATTGGCGAATATAGCAAATTGATTGATTGGAATATGGCTTTGCAACACGAACAAATAACAATGAAATGTTGAAATATTAAAAACAATTTAATATCAATTTATCTTAAAACATCAGTATCTTTTTCGACTGTTAAGTGCATTTGTGTGCTTCATTGAAAAATAATATATGAAACGAAATATTCGCAAAGTTGCTGTTCTTGGTTCGGGCGTTATGGGCTCGCGCATTGCTTGTCATTTTGCAAACATTGGCATAGATGTATTGCTGCTTGATATGGTTCCTGCGCAAGCCAATGATTTAGAAATTTTCAAAGGACTTTCAACTGAACATCCAGCAGTTCGAAACCGCATTGTGAATGATGCATTGGCTTTCGCATTAAAATCGAAACCATCTCCTGTATATTCAACTGATACAGCCAAACGTATTCGCACCGGGAATTTCACCGATAACATGAAACTCATTGATACCTGCGATTGGATTATCGAAGTGGTTGTTGAACGTCTAGATATTAAAAAACAGATTTTCGATCAGGTTGAATTGTATCGTAAACCCGGAACCATCATCACATCCAACACTTCCGGTATTCCCATTCATAAAATGGCAGAAGGTCGTTCCGACGATTTTCGTGCTCATTTCTGCGGGACACATTTCTTCAATCCACCTCGTTATTTAAAGCTTTTAGAGATAATCCCAACGCCAGAAACCAATCCTGACATTGTCGATTTCTTGATGAATTACGGTGATTTGTTTTTAGGTAAGACAACTGTTCTTGCGAAAGACACACCTGCTTTCATTGCCAATCGTGTGGGTGTTTTTGGAATCTTGGCCTTGTTTCATGTGGTGAAAGAAATGAATCTAACGGTGGAGGAAGTGGATAAACTCACCGGCCCTGTTTTAGGTCGACCGAAATCAGCCACGTTCCGAACCACCGATGTTGTTGGTCTCGATACTTTAGTGAATGTCGCGAATGGATTAAAGGCCAATTGCCTCCATGATGAACAAAAGCACTTTTTCGATTTGCCCGATTATGTGCTTAAGATGAACGAAAGCAAATGGCTGGGAGATAAGTCGGGACAAGGATTCTACAAGAAATCGAAAGGAGAAGGAGGGAAGTCCGAAATTTTAGCCTTGGATCTGAATACCTTGGAATATCGTCCACAGCAAAAAGTGAAATTTGCCACGTTGGAAGCAACTAAAACCATTGATAATCTAAGAGATCGATATAAAGTATTAATAAACGGAAAAGACAAAGCCGGCGATTTTTACCGCAAATCGTTCTTTATGCTTTTTGCATACGTTTCGAATCGCATTCCTGAAATTTCGGATGAACTTTTTCGCATCGACGAAGCCATGAAAGCCGGATTTGGATGGGAAGTAGGTCCTTTTGAAAGTTGGGATTTTATGGGTGTTTCGGACTGTGTTAAAAACATGGAAGCAATGCAGATGAAACCTGCAGCTTGGGTGTATGAATTCTTGGCATCTGGAAACAACTCATTTTATAAGTTGGAAGCTGGAAAGAAATTGTATTTCGATGTCCAAACAAAATCATACAAATCCATTCCAGGGTATGAATCCTTTATCATCTTGGATCATATTCGAACCGAAAAAACACTTTGGAAAAACAGTGGAACAACCTTGTTCGATTTGGGCGATGGAATCTTGAATCTCGAGTTTCATACAAAAATGAATGCCATAGGAAGTGAAGTGCTTCAAGGAATTCAAAAGGCAATTGATGTTGCCGAAAAAGATTTCAGAGGATTAGTCATAGGTAATGATGCTCCCAATTTTTCTGCAGGTGCGAATTTGGCGATGTTGTTTATGATGGCCGTTGAACAAGAATGGGATGAACTTGATTTCTCCATCCGTGCGTTTCAAAATACCATGATGCGCATTCGTTATTCTTCCATTCCGGTAGTCACTGCGCCGCACGGATTAACACTTGGCGGAGGTTGTGAAATTAATCTCCATGCCGACAAAGTAGTTGCTGCAACCGAAACGTATATTGGCCTTGTTGAGTTTGGCGTTGGATTGATTCCTGGCGGTGGTGGAACCAAGGAATTTGCCTTGAGAGCATCCGATGCATTTCGCGATGGGGACATTCAATTAAACACCTTACGCGATAAGTTTCTCACAATAGGACAAGCCAAAGTAAGCACATCAGCCCATGAAGCTTATGATCTCGGAATATTGAGAAAAGGACTTGATGTTGTCGTTCCAAATGCGCAGAGAATCTTGGCAGAAGCAAAACAAGCTACTATTCAATTGGCCGAAGCTGGATACACACAACCCGTTCGTCGCAAAGACATTCGTGTTTTAGGCAGAACTGGATTGGGAATGGTATACGCAGGAGCAAATACCATGTGGAGTGGAAACTACATTTCGGAACACGATAAAAAGATTTCCGAAAAGTTAGGATACGTTTTATGTGGTGGAGATCTTTCTCAACCAACCGATGTAAGTGAGCAATATCTCTTAGACCTCGAACGCGAAGTATTTCTCAGCTTATGCGGCGAAAAGAAAACACTCGAACGCGTTCAAAGCATTTTAACAACTGGAAAAATATTAAGAAACTAGAAAATCAATGTGCTGATGAATCCCGATAGTGATCGGGAGATGTGCTAATGTGCTGATGAAATGATTCGTAAGTTTTTAAAATAGCACATCCAAAACATTTTCAAATTTTCAAATCTTCAAATTTTCAAATTATCACATCTTCAAATCATCATTAATCTAGCCTATGTCCACTCCCTATATAATTATCGGTTTTCGATCAGCCGTTGGAAAAGCACCTCGCGGAATGTTTCGGTTTACGCGTCCCGATGATTTAGCAGCCAAGGTTATTCAACATTTGATGCAGGCTGTTCCGCAGCTCGATAAAAATCGGATTGACGATGTCATTGTTGGAAACGCCACACCTGAAGCAGAACAAGGCTTAAACATTGGTCGCATGATTTCGCTGATTGGCTTGGGCACAGATAAGGTTCCGGGAATGACGGTAAATCGTTATTGTGCATCAGGATTAGAAACCATCGCCATTGCCGCAGCTAAAATTCAATCTGGACAAGCAGATTGCATCATAGCTGGTGGTGTTGAAACCATGTCGCCTATTCCTTTTGGTGGCTGGCGAATTGTTCCGAACTATGAAGTGTCAAAGCAAAACGCCGATTACTACTGGGGCATGGGTCTCACAGCAGAAGCCGTTGCAAAAGACTATAATGTAAATCGTCAAGATCAAGATGAATTTGCCTATCATTCTCATCGTAAAGCAATAGCAGCCATTTCGGAAGGTCGTTTTAAAGACGATATTGTTCCCATTGAAGTGGAAGAGATTTTTCTCGACGAAAATGAAAAACGTAAAGTCAAAAGCTATTTGGTCGACACCGACGAAGGTCCACGTGCAGATACTGATATTGAAAAACTGGCTAAACTTAAGCCTGTATTTGCATCAGATGGAGTTGTAACTGCAGGGAATTCTTCACAAACATCCGACGGAGCTGCATTTGTGCTCATGATGTCGGAACGTATGATGAAAGAATTAGGATTGTCGCCATGGGGAAGATTGGCATCGTATGCTGTTGCTGCTTTGGAACCGCGTATTATGGGAGTTGGTCCAATTTACGCCATCCCTAAAGCACTCGAAAAAGCAGGAATGAACTTGCAGGATATCGAACTCATCGAATTAAATGAGGCATTTGCATCGCAATCCCTAGCTGTAATGCGTAATTTGGGAATTGATTCCGATCGTGTAAATGTGAACGGAGGAGCAATTGCATTGGGTCATCCGCTAGGTTGTTCTGGGGCAAAGCTAACTGTTCAATTGTTCAATGAAATGAAACGAAGAAATCAAAAATACGGTATGGTAACTATGTGTGTGGGAACAGGGCAGGGGGCAGCCGGGATTTTCGAACGTTTTTAATTATTAAATTGCTTTAATTATATCGATATACATTATGGAATCAGCTGAAAAATCACCATTAAAAGGCGGAGAATTTCTAATCCGTGAAAGCAATGCATCTTCAATTTTTATTCCCGAAGAATGGAATGAAGAGCAACTCATGATTGCACAATCGACACAAGAT
>CAXNGM010000258.1:0-4153 GCA_964201695.1 Bacteroidia bacterium
GATACTTCTTATGGGTTTAAGTTTATTCCTGAAGTCGATTTTGATTTGCATCTGTATGAAAACATCATCATCTTAAATGCAGGAACAGACAGTCGATTAAAACGCATTACCTACAAAACCTTAACGGAGAATAATCCTTGGTTGATTTCGGATATTCTTCCTGTGAATACTTGGAGTCCTTTTCGCTTGTATGCCGGATTACGCGGCTCGGTAAGTTCGAAAATGGCATTCAATGTTCGTGCATCCTTTACTCCAAGCATCGAGAATCAGGTTTTCTTTGTGAACGATACTAATTTAGGTAATCTAAACAAGCTTACTTATGTAACTGATAATGCAAGTCTGTTTGAGGTGAATGGGGAAATCACTTGGCAGTTGCACGAAAAAATTCGATTCATAGCCAAAGCTGACTTCCTAGGTTATACGCCCGATAATGAATTGAAAGCTTGGCATACACCAACACTTCGCATGTCTTATGGCGGTAAATACAATTTGCGCGATAAAATCTGGATTAACGCGGCTTTGTTAACATTCAACAAGCAGTATTACCGCGATTTTATTTATGGCGAAGCGGGAGTTGTTCAACCCATCACCATCTCAAGAGAATTAAAGGGAATAGCTGATATGAATTTAGGTGCGGAGTATCGTTATACTAAGCTTTTGGGCATGTTTGTTCAATTGAATAACATTTTCAATGTGCGTTACGAACGCTACAAAAACTACCCAACACAACGTTTCAATGTGATGGCTGGAGTGAGCTATACATTCTAATTAAAACGGACTTTTAAATCGCTCATCGTTAATAAATGAGCTGTCGGTCATTGTTTTGAGGAATGCTACCAAGTCCGCTTTTTCCTGAGTGCTTAAATTAAGTCCGGTGCCCACGTGTTTCATTAAAGGATCAACAGTTGACGATGCTTTGCCTCCCGAATTGTAATGTTCAACAACTTCCTCCAAGGTTTGGAAACGGCCATCGTGCATATAAGGTGCAGTAAGTGCAATATTGCGCAAACTAGGAGTGAGGAATTTACCATTATCAAAGGAGTTTCCAGTTATAGCACCACGTCCTAAATCGGTAAATACAGAGTCCAACCCGTTGTTGTGAAAGAGATTGTCAGTCATTAAACGTCCTGCATCGATGTTATGGCAATGGAAACAATCGCCACGTTCGGTAACATAAATAACATAGCCATTCAACTCCGAGGACGTTAACGAAATTTCATTGCGTAATCGCTTATCAAGTCTAGAATTATATGAAATCATGGTTCGCACAAATTGCGCAATTGCTTTAACAACGTATGAAGAATCGATTGTAGAAATGCCAAATGCCTTTTTGAATTCGTCAACATAGGTTGAATTTGCATTTAGTTTTGCTGCTGCTTCTGTCCAAGAAAGGTGCATTTCAATCGGATTGGAAACAGGCTCAAGGATTTGTTGTTCTAATGAAGAAGTGCGTCCATCCCAAAAATAATGCAGGTTGAAACCTAAATTAACTAAAGGTTGCGCATTTCGAGTTCCAATTGCTCCTGTAATTCCGGTGCTAAATTGTGTCCCGTTGTCTGTAAATGATAGCTCCTGGTTGTGGCAACCGGCACAGGATTGCATATTGTTCCCTGATAATATCTTATCGTAAAACAATTTTCTTCCCAAGGCAACTCCTTCCACAGTAAGTGGATTATCCGACGGAATGTTCATTGCCGGAAAGCCCTGAGGTGTTTCAATCGAATACGGTGTTGTTTGATAAGGAGTATCGGTAATAACATCATCATCCTTGTCTTTTTTGCAAGCAAAAACAAACAAAGCAACACATACAAACACAAGGATAAATTGTTTTTTCATTTATTTATTCGGTTGGATGAAATGCTGCATTGTTGATGAAATTCGAATCGCCCAAACTTCTTAGAAATTCTACAAGGTCTTTCTTCTCTTCCAAGCTAAGATTAAGCGGTCTTACTAGAGGACTTTTACCAATGAAGTTTTTCCCTCCACGGTTATAATGCTCCACAACAGAATCTAAATTTACCATGCTACCATCGTGCATATAAGGAGCTGTAAAATTACAATTTCGTAGTGATGGAACTAAGAATTTCCCGCGGTCTTGTGCTAATAGTGTTATGCGCTGCCTTCCTGAATCAGGATACGTTTCGGATGAAGCATTTGATTGAAATGTGTTGTTGGTGAAATTAAAGCCTGAATGGCATTGTGAGCAATCGGTTCGATTTGAGAAAAATAACTCCTTTCCTCGTTTAGCTGATGCGTTTAATGCATTCAATTCTCCATAATTCACATATCGATCGTAAGGAGAATCAGCTGAAATCAATGTGCGAAGAAAACAGGCAAATGCATGAAGAACTCCATTCGTAGAAGCTGTATCGTTAAACGCAACACGAAACATACGTTGGTATGCTGGAATTTTATTTAGTCGGCTTACGATAATATCAATACGATTGTCCATTTCTACATGCGATGTAATTGCATTGAGCGGAGTTAGTTCCAAGTTTATGACACCGCCATCTCTAAAGAAAGACGATCTCCAGGCAAGATTAAACAAGGCTTGAGAATTTCTAAATCCGGTTTGATTATTAACACCAATACTTAGGATAGGTTCATCGGCAAATGCAATTGATTGCTTATGGCAAGAATTGCAGGAGATTGAATTGTCTTTGGAAAGAAGTGTTTCGTAAAAGAGTTTTTTTCCTAGAGCAATCTTCGCTTTTGTTAGATTATTATATGAAGGTAGTGTGGGTTCGGGAAAGCCCTTGGGTGTTGGGAATTCTATAGTTTCCTCGTCAGGCAATACAGCATCTTTTGAACAAGCCGATAATGCACATATCAATAAGATGAGCCCCCAAATCCTTCTCATGTTTATTGCTTTCGAATGGCATTGCCAAGGTTTGTAATCACCTTTTTAGCAAGATCAAGATTATCGGTTGTGTGTGTAAAATAATCCTGTCTCATATTAATCGTATCCGTATCATTTCGGAATACATCGTTCAATTCAATTTTTAAATCGATGATGGTTTTTTGACCTTTTACAACCGCAGCATTAAAGCCAGCAATGCTGTATGATGAATACAAAGTATCTAGACCTGAATGATAGAAAAATGAATAATCAGGATTTTGATTTTGAGTAGCACTCGTATCAATTCTACCATCCAACATAGAAAAGATATAGCCACTTGCCCAAGTCCAGTACATTCCTTTATAAATACTTAAGGGATGATCGATAGGGTAAATGGAAGGGGTAAAGCTGGGATTATTGGTTCCATTGAGTTCTTTTGTCAACCCAACGCCAAAATGAATTTGGTTAATTACACCTTCGTTTGCTTCGAATGTGAACGAATTATTGCTTAATGAAAAGTCAATCAGTGCAACATCTTTTGTCCCAAGAATTGAACTCCCATTTGAAAGTTGGATCTGAGATAGATAAAATTTAAAGGTTTCATAACGCATTTTCAAATTATTCGGACCTGTAAATTCCTGATTCATTAGGAAGGAAGTTCCATTAACTGTTGGGTTAAATCGAATCTCAACAGTGCCGGTAGTTGCTTCAGGATCGGGCTCAACAATTTGTTCATCTTTTTTGCAAGACGTAAAAAGTGAAAGACCCAAAAACATGAATAAAATTGCCCGATTCAACATCCTGTTTAATCTAAACTAATACTGTTAATTAGGTTGTTTCTAACTCGAAGTGCTAAGCCCCCATTCACCGTAGAAGTTGTAGAGTTATCTGATGACATCGATAAGCCATTGAAAATATTTGCCAAATTCACATTCAATTTAACCACACTTGTTTGATTTGCATTGACCAAAATTGAGGAAGGAAATGCAAAAGCGATATTGTCCTTGAAATTTTGATCTAAGCCGATGTGATATGAAAAAGTATTCCCAGTATTACTATCGCTCAGCGAGTCTGTTGAATATTTCCCTTCGATGATTGCAAAAATATATCCTTGGTTCCAACTCCAATGCATGGATGGAATTTGCAAGGCGAGCGGGTTATTGGTAGAATAAGATGTTGGATCTGAGTGGTTTCTTAAAGAATCAATTCCAAAACAAAATTGAATGCCTGAATAAACTCCCGAAGGGAAATCACCTAAAGAGGAATTGCTTGAACTTGTCTTAACTAAAACAACATCATTGGTTGATTTTACAG
>CAXNGM010000259.1:0-4150 GCA_964201695.1 Bacteroidia bacterium
GATGAAGAAGCGAAAGATTTGTTGCAAGAAACAATGTTAAAGGCAATTAGCAACAGTCATCGTTTTGCTGACAACACCAATTTAAAAGCATGGTTGTATACAATCATGAAAAATATTTTCATCAACAATTACCGCCGAAACGTAAAATCGAATACGGTTATTGATTCATCGAAAGATTTATTCTTAATAAATATCCCACAACAAACTCAGAGCACATCGCCCGAATCAAAATATTCGGAAGGAGAGATTTTGAAAAAAATTGCCCTGCTTCAAGATGAGTTTCGTATTCCATTTACTATGTATTTTGAAGGGTATAAATACAAAGAGATTGGTGATTATCTTGACCTGCCAATCGGCACTGTAAAAAGTAGAATATTTTTAGCTCGTCGTCAACTTATGGCCATGTTAAAAGGATACAACAACTAAATTTTATTAGTTGAATTACTTAAATTGCGCTTCAATAAATGAACGATGGATTTGTACACAAAGGTTAGTATTGGTTGTAGCAAAATAACTACGCACAAGTACAGTACTTCCTTTACTCTTGGCATTCGTTCACTCTCAACTAAATTTCATGATCCGGTTTATTCAATCTATGGTTTTGTTCGTTTTGCGGACGAAATTGTAGATAGCTTCAATCGCGATGATGCCGCCGAATTACTCGAAGAATTTAAGCGTGATACATTTTTAGCCATTCGTCGTGGTATCAGTTTAAATCCCATACTTCACAGCTTTCAACACGTTGTCAATACATACAATATAGAAGACGATCTCATTGAGACTTTCCTTCACAGTATGGAAATGGATTTGAGCGATCGCGAATACGACCAACAAACCTATGAAACTTATATTTTAGGTTCTGCTGAGGTAGTTGGACTAATGTGCTTACGTGTTTTTTGTGAAGGTAACGACGCCCAATACCAAGAACTTAAAAGCCCTGCAATGCGCCTTGGTTCTGCATTCCAGAAAATAAATTTCTTGAGGGATATTAAAAACGACTACTTAACACTAGGTCGCGTATATTTTCCAAACCTCAATATCAAAGAGTTTGATTCCTCAAGCAAGAAAGCAATTGAGGCCGATATTTTATCCGATTTCAACGCAGGATTGGCAGGGATTAAAGCGCTTCCAAAAGGTGCTCGACTTGGCGTTTATATTGCCTATGTATACTACCTCAACTTATTGAAAAAAATTACACAGACTTCTCCTTCCGAGATTTTAGAAAAACGAATTCGTGTGAGAAATTCCTACAAGTATTTCCTCATCATTCGTTCGTATCTCCAACACTCATTCAATAGTATTTAAACATTCTCATCGCTTTTCAGTTCTATATATCATGCATGCATCATTGAACCTAAAAGTAACAATCGATTCCAATTCTGGATTCTGCTTTGGGGTAGTATATGCCATCGAAATGGCTCAAGACATGTTGGATGAACATGGATATTTATACTGTTTAGGCGATATCGTTCACAATGACGAAGAAGTAAATCGACTAAAATCTAAGGGTCTTCGTATTATTGACCATGATACATTTCGGGAATTAAAAAATGATCGCGTTCTCATTCGCGCTCATGGTGAACCGCCCTCAACTTATCAAACAGCAATCGAAAATAACATTACGCTTATTGATGCTACTTGTCCAGTTGTTTTAAAACTACAAAATCGCATTCGTGGCTCATTCGATAAAAATGAAACCATTTTCCTCATGGGGAAAAAAGGCCATGCGGAAGTAACCGGCTTGATGGGTCAAATCAACAACGAAGGCATTGTTTTTTCTGACATTTCGGAGTTGGAAGGACAAAATTTACCAGAGGAAATTACGCTTTACACCCAAACAACGAAAAGCAAACAGAAATTTCGCGAAACCCGCGAAGCACTCGAAGCGAAGGGAATTAAAGTAAATGCGCACGATACCATTTGCAGCCAGGTAAGCGACCGAGATGTTGAACTACGCGGATTTGCTAAATCGTTCGATAAAATTTTATTTGTAGGCGGAACGAAATCGTCAAATGGAATGGTATTATACAATGTCTGTAAAGATCAGAATCCACAAACATTTTTCGTTAGTCGTGTTGATGAAATTGATTCTAGTTGGTTCGAATCAGGCAACACTGTTGGAATCTGCGGGGCAACCTCAACTCCTATGTGGCTTATGGAAGATGTGCAAAAAGCACTTCAATCTATGTAATATGCGTATTGAACTTTCAACACCCATAGAAAATAGAACAATCGTAAACACCTTTCAAAAATTCGACGAAGCTCTTTTTCTAAAGCTCGCTCCTCCCCTGCCCGTTTCAAAATTAATCCGATTTGATGGTTGCAAGACAAACGACGTTGTTGCATTAAAAATTAGAATCTTCTTCAAGTGGCATCTTTGGGAAAGTCAGATTATCTCTAATTTGAATTCCGACAGCGAAATTAATTTTGTTGACAAAGGAACTACACTCCCTTTTTTTCTGAGTTCTTGGGAACATCGTCACAGAATAATTCAAGAAAAAAACGATGTGCTTATCATTGACGACATCGAATTTTTTGCACATAATAAAGTGCTCACCCTGCTTTCCTACCCAATTTTGTATTTGATGTTTGCCATGCGCAAACCCACTTACCGCAAGGAGCTCTAACTAGATTTTATAGCAGATTCCAAAATTCATAAAACCGAACGGTCCTTTGCCAAGTTCTAGCAAGCCTCCAATGCGGTATTTGGTATACATCCTGACACCTAAATAAATTCCAACATCGGTAACTGGTTTGGTATTGGATCCTCCTATTATAAGTGTTTTATCTTTCCTAGAATTCAATCCACCCCAAAAAGTGGCGTAAACATCAACTGTTTGAGGATTGACATTTATAGGTGTTTTTGCTCTGATGAAATCACTGAAGTGTAATCCAAAACGACCGCCATAATAATAGTAGTTTACATCAACTGCAAAAGAGTCTTGTTGGGTATTTTGATACCATCCTCCATAAACGCCTGCACTAAAGTCGTTATTGATTGCATAATCGGCACCTAAAAAAACAGGAGTTTTTTGGGACACGAAATTTGTATTTCGAAAGGCCCCAATACTTGTTTTTAAATCGAGTAAAACAATGCCTTCTTCAAATGCCTCAGCATGTTTGTTCTGAGCAAAAATTGCTGTGTTTGAGAAAACCAAACAGCAGAAAAGAGTGAGTAGATGGAATCGTTTCATTATGCCTTTTTTTGAATGCTAATTTGAAGTTCGTTCAATTGAGCTGGATTAATCTGTGAAGGAGAATCAATCATCATATCGCGTCCTGAATTATTTTTTGGGAATGCAATAAAATCGCGGATAGATTCTGCTCCACCAAATATAGAACAAAGTCGATCGAAACCCAAGGCAATTCCACCATGCGGAGGTGCTCCAAATTCGAAAGCGTTCATTAAAAATCCGAACTGATCTTGTGCGTCTTCATCGCTAAATCCAAGTAATGTGAACATTTGCTTCTGAAGAGATTTATCAAAAATACGAATCGAGCCGCCTCCAACTTCAACTCCATTGATAACTAAATCGTAGGCATTGGCACGCACTTTACCAGGTTCATTTTGTAGTAATGCAAAATCTTCGGGCTTTGGCGCTGTAAAAGGGTGATGCATGGCATGATAGCGTTCATTTTCTTCATCCCATTCGAGCAAAGGAAAGTCAACTACCCAAAGTGGAGCAAACGTATCTTTAGGTCTAAGTCCCATACGATTTCCCATTTCAAGACGAAGTTCACTCAATGCTTTTTGCATCCGTGTTTTTGCACCTGCAAGGATTAAAATCAAATCGCCTTGTTTGGCATTGGCCTGATTACAAAAGGCTCGCAGTTGTTCTTCTGTGAAAAATTTATCGGCAGATGATTTCACCGTTCCATCCAAATTCATTCGGATGTAAATAAGTCCGCCTGCACCAATTTGCGGTCTTTTCACCCAATCGGTAAGTTCATCCAATTGCTTGCGACTGTATTCCGAACATCCTTCTGCAACAATTCCGGCAACGTATTCGGCTTGATCGAAAACAACAAAGCCTGAATTACGTGTTGCACTTGTGAAATCACAAATCTTCATTCCATAACGAATATCAGGTTTGTCATTTCCATAAAACTCCATCGCATCAGCATAGGTCATTCGAGGAAAATCTTCGAA
>CAXNGM010000260.1:0-4131 GCA_964201695.1 Bacteroidia bacterium
AAACCCATCGTCGACCATAAAATGGCCCGAGAAAGAGCGCTTTCTACTTATAAAGCAGGTTTGCAAAAATCAGCTGTAAGCGAATGAAAGGAGTAAAGAAGGCGGATCTTCCTCACAAAATCTGTCAATATTGTAAACGTCCTTTTTCGTGGCGAAAGAAATGGGAACGCGATTGGGAAAATGTATTGTATTGCAGTGATCGCTGTAGAAACTCAAAAACATGAACACACTCCTACATTGGTATCGTAACGATTTGCGTTCAGAAGACCATGCTGCACTTGCTCATGCTGCTGTAAAAGGAATGAAGGTTTTGCCGCTCTTCATTTTGCCCAATGAAGAAATGTTTCGCTTATCAGATTTGCCTCGCTTAGGAAAACACAGAAAACAGTTTCTTTATCAAACCTTAAAAGATCTTGCTGAATTCTGGAATAAACAAGGATCCGAATTGCTCATCCTTCAGGGTAAACCGGTAGACATTATCCCTCAATTATGTCAAAAATACACGGTCGAAGAACTGAGTTTTGCAGCAGCCCATGCCAGCGAAGAAATTGCCCTAGAGCAAGCCGTTGAACTAGCACTGAAGGGTGAGAAGATCAGCATCTTTAAATTTTACGATGATTTCCTAATTCATCCCGACGATTTATTTTGTCTTCCATCTCAAATCCCCGACGTTTTCACCAACTTTAGAAAAAGCGTAGAAGCCAATCTGAAAATTCGAGTACCTTTTGTCTATGATTTTCCGCAAGGTTATCCGCATAATGAAAAGGGGATTTCATTGGAGCAAATTAACCTTAATGAGAATTCTTTTGTCGATACGCGCAGTGCTTTTCCATTCAGCGGAGGAGAACGGCAAGCCCAAATTCGCATTCAGGATTACTTCTTCACAAATAAATTTATTCTTCAATACAAGGAAACTCGAAACGGTTTACTTGGCGCCGATTATTCCACCAAATTTAGTCCTTGGCTGTCCTTGGGAGCAGTTTCGCCCCGACAGATTTATGCTGAACTTAAAAAGTTTGAGCAGCAACATGGAGCAAACGAGTCGACATATTGGTTGGTATTTGAATTGTTTTGGCGTGACTATTTTCGCTACATCCTCATTAAATACAGCAGGAAGATTTTCCTTAAAAATGGGCTCAACATTTACAATCCGAATCGGGAAGTTGTGCAATCGGATGCGCTTTTTCAGAGTTGGATTCTAGGGAAAACCGGTGATGATTTTGTGGATGCCTGCATGCATGAATTGGCGGTAACCGGTTTTATGAGCAACCGAGGACGACAGAATGTGGCCAGTTATCTCGTACATCAACTTAAATTAGATTGGCGTTTGGGTGCTGAGTATTTTGAGTCCATGTTAATCGATTATGATGCGGCAAGCAACTGGGGAAATTGGGCTTATTTAGCAGGTGTTGGAAACGACCCACGCCAACGCATTTTCAACACACAAAAACAAGCTGAGCAATATGACCAAAACGGAGAATTCAGAAAATGTTGGAATTGATTGTGTTCCGCATGTGGTAATTATCTCCGATGTTTGTTGCAATTAAAAATCAGAATGCTATCTGCTGTCCTTTTTGAACTGATTGCTTTTTCATTTGCTATTGTGGGAGTTTTCCTAACTGCCCGCGGACATGTTGCCGGTTGGCTATTGGGAATCATTGGCTCTGCCTTATATATTCCCGTTTTCTTTGAAGGGAAACTATATGCAGAATCGGCACTTCAACTGTTTTATGTATTAATGGGAATTTATGGATGGTGGCATTGGCTCCGAGCAGCTAACGGAACCAACACACTTCAGGTTTTATCAATCGGACGCATTACCCTGCTAATTCTGTCTATACTCTTTGTTATAGGTTCGGAATTTCTCGGTTTTTGCCTCGATCGATTTTCTAACACCGATGTGCCTTACTTCGATGCCACTATGGGGGTTTCCGGCTTGCTTATCACCTGGATGATGGCAAGAAAATACATAGAGAACTGGATCTGTTGGGTGATTGTTGACTTGTCCAATGCGGGACTTTTCATTTATAAATCACTCTATTTGACTGCATTTCTTTATATCATTATGGCTGTTATTGCATTGTATGGTTTAAAAACCTGGAGAAAGGAGCTCGCCAAACCATGATACGAATTGCAGTTACTGGCCCAGAGTCAACCGGAAAATCGAGCTTGGTTTCCCAATTGGCACAGCACTATGGATGCCCATTCGTCCCTGAATACGCCCGAGAATATCTTACGAATCTGAATCGTCCTTACACTGCATTGGATGTTGAAACTATTGTTCGTAAACAAATGGAATTGGAAGACTCAATCTCCAGCAACAGCAAAATTATTTTCTACGACACCGATTTGCTCGTTTGCCGCATTTGGATGGAGGTAGTTTTTGGCGCTTGCACTGATTGGCTTATTGCAGAATCTCGGAAGCAGCGTTATTCTCACACGCTATTAATGAATATTGATTTACCATGGGAACCAGACCCTTTGCGTGAACATCCTCATTTAAGGGAAGAGATATTTACTCGATATAGAAACGCCTTAATAGAAGATGAACGTCCTTTTACAATCATTTCAGGAATGAATGAGGATCGCTTCGAAAATGCGAAAAAGGCAATTGACAAACTAAACACTCTTTTATTCTAGTTTGAACATTTTTAATCGTTTGGAGTTATCTCATCATGATTGACAAACTTCTAGATCATGAAATTGATCGTATCATTGAAATGGCTTGGGAAGACCGAACGCCTTTTGATGCTATCTTATTTCAATTTGGATTGCGCGAAGACGATGTAAAAGCCCTGATGAAACGCGAACTTCATCCCAACAATTGGAGGAAATGGCGTGCGCGTGTTGGTGGACGAATTACAAAGCATGTAGCAAAAAGAGATGCAACAGTTAATCGTTTCAAATGCACTCTTCAACGTAGCACAGGGAATCGCATCAGCAAACGCTAAAGACCCAACTCAATTTGAGGGTCCCAATAATGTGATTTAAAATTTTGAATTTGATCTTCTTTTACCACAATCCCTTCTGCCTCTAAACGAATTTGCATTTCGTTGGCATCGGAGAAATGATGCTTGCCGGTTAATTGACCATTTCGATTAACCACACGATGAGCAGGAACAGGAATCGAAACTTGATGCGACAAATTCATCGCCCAACCAACTGTTCTTGCGGAACCACCACTACATAAAAACTTTGCAATGGCTCCGTAACTGGTTACCCGTCCAGATGGAATTTCTCGCACCACGGCAAAGACCTTCTCAAAGAAATCTTCTTTGTCTCGCGGATCGCTCATAGCGTATAAGCCACGTAATTTATGGAAACTCCCGTTTGCCGAAATTTCATTTCGTAATACGTGCGAATTTGCAATAACTCATCGCCCGGGAAATCGGTGTCAATATCTCTACTAATCCTTAAAACTGGCAAATTTTGAGATTCAATCACTTCCATGGTCGACTCAAACAAAAAAGCGGAATCAGTTTTCAAATGCACAATTCCATCGGGCTTTAAAATTTTACGGTATCGATCTAAAAACTCGGCAGAGGTTAATCGTTTATGCGCCTTCGATTTATTGGGCTGAGGATCGGGAAATGTAATCCAGATTTCATCTACTTCGCCGGGTAAAAAGAAATTGTTGAGGTGCTCAATTTCGGTTCTAAGAAATCCAATGTTTTGGATATTATCTTCAATCCCAGTTTTTGCGCCACGCCAAATGCGATTTCCTTTAATATCCAAGCCGAGGTAATTGCGTTCGGGATGTCGTAAAGCTAAACCAACGCTGTATTCTCCTTTTCCACAGCCCAATTCTAGGGTTAATGGAAGATTGTTTTTGAAAAAAGTTTCTTGCCATTTCCCTTTTAGGGGATGATCGAATTGTTCTTTGTAATAAGGATGCTGAATAACATTGGCAAATGTTTCCAATTCGGCAAAATTCCGAAGTTTGCGTTTGGTCATGGGAGTTTACCAGTTTTTATCGAGAGGACAAACAGTCATTTCTTCTACCAAGGTATTCGCGGGCAATTGAACCAAGGTGTTCACTAATTGGGCAATATCTTCGGGCTGCACAAAACGTTCTCGAGGAACATCTTCAACGCCCCACGTTGCTGTATTTACAGACCCCGGAAAGATGCG
>CAXNGM010000261.1:0-4110 GCA_964201695.1 Bacteroidia bacterium
AATCCAACAGAAAAGGGGTGAGTCGCAACTTGATTAAACCATGGGCTTTGGGCTGTTGGTTGCCCGAATTCGCCTGCCGAAGGGTTGTAATACATTTTCAACATTGGATTTTGCCCAAAAGCATGGTTGAATACAACATCTGAAATTACTGCAATTCCTCTGCTATGACAAGAATCAATTAGGCGCTTAAATTCGTTTTTAGTCCCGTAATATTTATCAAGCGCCATGAAAAAGTTTGGAGAATACCCCCAGCTTTCATTCCCATCAAATTCCATTACAGGCATTAATTCAATGGCATTAACACCCAAGCAGCCTAAATATGGCAGTCTGTCGATAACTTCTGTGAATGATTTGGTTTCGGTAAAATCTCGAACCAACAACTCATAAACAACAAGGTCTTCTTTGGGCGGTTTGCTGTATGAATATGAAGCATCCCAAGTATAGGCAGGAGGGTTAATTTGAAGAATCCCAACAACACCTTCAGCTATTCCAGTTGGGTAGGGGGTAGGATTGGGGTAGGTTTCGGCAGAAATCCATTGGTCGTTCCATGGATCAACAACTTTTTCACAATATGGGTCTGTAACACGAATTCCTTCCCAGTCAATAAAATATTGGAAACGGTATTCTCTATTGGGGTCTAAATTGTCTATTTCAATCCAGAAAAACTGCCCGTCTGGAGTTTTGTTCATTTTGTATTCAGGCAGAAAGGCCCAATCGTTAAAATCGCCCAAAACGTAAATAAAGTCTTTGTAGGGTGCTCTGAGTTGAAGATACACGGAGGATTGACTCGTGTAGGTTATGCCTTCTTCGGCTCCGCTAGGTATTGCAACGATATTTGGAGAGCTATGGGCAGTTATGAGAATAGTATCGTTAATACTTATTAATCCATTGTTTGCAGTAAAAACCAAGGTGTGAAGACCGGGACTAATTGAGCTTGAGTTTAGCGAATAATCTAATGATGTTGCCGCCGCCGCGGTTGTTTCAACAAGACCGTCTATGCGAAATTCAAGAACAGAGGCCGCTGATGCTTGACCTGTGAAAATGATTGTTTGTGATGAATTAACAAGTAAACTATTTTGAGGGTGCGATGTAATAGATGCAGAGAAAGAAGCTGTAGCTAAATCCACAAAAATGTCGGAGTTTGAAGATGTTTTTCCTTCAAGAGACCCATCGGCATTTCTAAAAACAAGGCATAATTGAGAAATAATGTCCCCTGCGCCAACTTGCATCGCTCCATTGTTGTTTGTCGAATACCAAGAACGAATTGATGGTCCCATTGTTAGGGTATATTGGTTGGTGTTTCCAATGCGTGTCATTGCAACGCGATTATCGACTGTACCCCAATTGCCAACAACATATTGCCAGGGATTGTTATTTACGTTTATTCCTGTGTGAGCGTACACAACAGAACCCGCGGGAAGGTTTGCCAGACCTGCATTTCCTTGGTCAGCATTGAATGTTAATGTTACCGCGTCATCTCCGGTAGGAAAAGCTGGATTTAGCGAAACAATTGCCTGCCCATTGGAATTATTAATTTGCAAAAAAACAAAAGAAACGAAAAGTAGAATGCTGGAAAACGTACGATTTAAAATCATTTTGATAAACATATTTTTCGAAAGGTAAAAAGTTAAGTGTGTAATCAACACTAACTAAAAGCAAAAAAGCAACCCCCTTATTCACAAACATCAGATATTCAGCTCAATAAAAACACGCTGACTTATTTCAAAAATTGATATCATCATAATAGTTTCGATGAACTATACTTTAAACCCGCTGAAAACAAAAATGTTGAAAACCCTGTGCGTATTTATGACACATTAATTAGTAAAAGATTGTTATCTTTAAATAAATTCGTTCACTGAAACTAAAAACACATTATGAAAAAACTATTACTTACTTCCATGTTTGTTGCTGCCGGCATGTACGGTTTAAATGCACAAAACAATGTTACTATTTACACAAATTTGTCGAATGAAACGGTAGGTCCGAATGGTGTTCACGTTGCTGGCAGTTTTCAATCGGAATTAGGCGGTACGGATTGGATACCAGATGCAAATGCGATGAATGATGAGGGTGGTGGTATTTATTCTTTTGTTGCAAATCTTCCCAATGGTGTTTATGAATACAAAATTGTAAATGGCAATGCATGGGGTTCTGATGAAACAGCAATTCCTTCAATTTGCCAGGTTGGTGGTGGTAATACCAATCGTTTTTTTGTTGTTGACGGGGCTGATATTATTCTTCCTCCAGTTTATTTTAATGGCTCAAGTGCATCTGACAACGGTGTTGATTTTTACACACCAGTTCGTTTCTCAACCGATATGGGAGCTGCTGTAATTGATCCTACAGGTGTTTCTGCTAGAGGAGATTGGCAAGAAGCAGCTAATGCAGGTTTAAATTGGCAGCCAGGAGGGAATAAATTATATGATGTAATTGCAAATGACGGATTGAATATTTTCACCGGTCTTTTTTATGTTCCTTCTACATCGACCAATTTTAATTACAAATTTTTAAATGGGTCTAATTTTGAAAGCGTTCCAACTGAATGTGCTAATGCAGGTGGAAATCGCGATTTAATCGTTGATGCAATGCTCGGTGGTACTTCTGTTTTGTATTGCTATGGAACATGTAATAGTGTATGTGTTGCCGTTCCAACGTATACATTAACACTGAACGTAGATATGAATTACAGTTGTAGTTTTGATGTAAACTCCAACGATTCAGTTGATATTGCAGGTACATTTAACTCGTTTCAAGGTGGACCGGCATACTTAATGTCGGATTTGGATAACGACGGAGTTTATTCCATTACTTTAGACAACATCCCAGCAGGAGAAGTAAAATATAAGGCGCGTATTATTCGTAATGCAAACTTTGGTTCCGGCTGGGAAGGCGGTGGAGATAAGGTTATTCAATTAGGTAGCGATTCTACAATGGCTCCTCGTTGCTTTAGCTTCGATGTTGCTGGACTTTGTGCTCCGGTTCCCGCTCCTTCAGATGTTACTTTTCGTGTTGATATGACAAATGAAACACCGGCTTCAAGCATTTATCTTATTGGTGATTTTACAACACCTCCTTATCAAGGTGGAGCAATTATGTTAACTCAAGTTTCAAATGGTATTTATGAAACAACTGTTAATGATATTTGCCCAGGAAAAATCAATTTCAAATTCGTAAACGGTCCCGTTTCAGTAAGCGCTAACGAAGAATCTTTCCCTGATGATCAGGACAGAGACTGTGTTGAATCTAATGGAATTGGTGGTTTCAATAGAGTGCTTGTTCGTCAAGACGCGAATCCAGTAACACTTTTTTACAAATTTAATTCATGTCAAGAAATATTGGGTATTTCTGAATTAGATTCTGAAAAAACAATTATTTATCCAAATCCAGCAGATAATTCAACGACAATCCAATTCAGCAACAGCAGCTTTAGCCATACACTTACGTTAAGTAACATGTTAGGAAAACAAATGCTTAAAGCATCAAATGTTCGTGGGTCTTATGTTATTGAAAGAGGAAATCTTGCCTCAGGTGTTTACTTTGTTCAAATCACCGATTCAAAAGGACAAACACGTACACAAAAACTTACTTTCCGTTAATTAGAAACGAAGTAAAAACGAAAATCCCGTCTGCCTAGCAGGCGGGATTTTTTATTTATACCCAAGAATGTAAACTCCGGCACTAGGTATAAAACAATTGGAACTGAATGAGATAAATAATTGCACCTGCGATATATCCAAGAAATGCAATGAATCCGAATTTCTTTAAATACCATATAAAATCAATCTTTTCCATGCCCATTGCAGCAACCCCTGCGGCAGAGCCAATAATTAAAATACTTCCTCCTGTACCTGCGCAGTAAGCTATAAACTCCCAAATTTTATGATTAATCGGATAGCTAGTTAAATCGTACATTCCGATACTTGCTGCAACCAAAGGAACATTGTCAACAATAGCAGACAACAATCCGATTCCGATTACAATTGCGTCTTTGTTACCAATGGTTTGATCCATCCATTGCGCTAAAGATGATAAGATATGCAATGATTCTAGTCCGCTAACAGCAAGTAAAATTCCTAGGAAAAAGAGTAAGCTTGGCATATCGATACG
>CAXNGM010000262.1:0-4100 GCA_964201695.1 Bacteroidia bacterium
AGACATGCTATCATGACAGTCATCGATAAAATTAAATTATCCTTTGCAATGATGCAGCTGAAGCAACATGCTTCTGCAATAAAGCGTGATCGTACTTCTCCCGATATTCACAGAGCAGGATGTATTGGCATTTTATACAACGCATCCGACCGCGACACATTTGAATTCATTCGTGGATTTTGCAAAGACTTGAAAGAAAGCCAGAAATTACCCGTTTCACTTGGATATATCGATTTCAAGGATGCGCTTTCATTTCACGCACTTGCTCGTCCCGAGGCCGATTATTTTTTCAAGAGCCAAGTCAATTGGATGCAAAAACCCAAGAGTGCTGTGGTTGAAAATTTCATCGATGAGCCATTCGATATTTTAATCAATTTAACACTCGAAGACATTTATCCGTTAGACTATGTTGCTGCGGTTTCCAAAGCAGGTCTCAAGATAGGGCGGGCCGATAGTGCTGTTGCTTTTTGTTACGACATGACTTTCAAAATCGATGAAAAAACGGATTTGAAAGCCTTTGCATATACCATCATTCATTACCTCAATCAACTTAATCATGATCACACATCCAACCATAAAAGGAAGCGGAGTAGCCATTATTACACCGTTTGATACCAAAGGAAATGTTGATGAGGCTTCGCTTCGTCGATTAGTAAACCATTTGGCGAATGGCGGAATCGATGTGTTGGTTGCTTTAGGTACAACTGGAGAATCAGTTACGCTGACTAAAGACGAAAAAAGACGTGTTCAAGAAATCGTGTTGGACGAAAATGCAGGTCGCTGTTCTGTGATGTTGGGTATTGGAGGAAACAACACAAATGAAGTTGCCGAAAATCTTCAACAGGCTGATTTACATGGGATAGAAGCGGTGCTTTCTGTCGCACCTTATTACAATAAACCCAATCAAGAAGGTCATTTTCAGCATTATAAAATCATTGCAGAAGCAAGTCCCAAACCGCTCTTGTTGTATAATGTTCCGGGACGTACAGGCGTGAATATGACTGCCGAAACAACACTTCGCATTGCCCACGAATGCAAAAATGTTTGTGGAATCAAAGAAGCATCGGGTAATATGGAGCAAATCATGCAAATTATTCGTCAACGCCCGAATGGTTTTTTGGTTATTAGTGGTGACGATGCGCTTACATTTCCATTGCTAGCTTGCGGTGCCGATGGTGTTATATCGGTGGTTGCTAATGCTTATCCAGCTCTATTTTCCGTCATGGTGCATCGTAGCATTGCTGGTGATTTTCTAGCTGCGCGTCCCATCCATCTTGCATTACTCGAATTTACCCGTTTGATGTTTGTCGATGGAAGTCCTGCTGGAATCAAGGCCGCATTGAAACTATTAAACATCTGCGATGAATTTGTTCGTTTGCCATTGGTGCCGGTTCGAGCCGACATTTATCAGGCAATTGAAAAAGAAATGCAGCATTTAAAACACATCCATATTCAACCATCTTCTAACTAAACTAATTTGGCATCCCTAGGAATTTCCATTTTATTGCAATTTCAAATTCCTTAGGTTTGCGTTTTTATCGCTTTCATTTACATGGCATTAATTAAATCAATTTCCGGAATTCGAGGAACCATTGGCGGTGCGCCTGGCGATGGACTTTCTCCTGTTGACATTGTAAAGTTTACATCTGCATTTGCAACCTGGGTTAAACAACGTCAGCAACGCGATCGATACACGATTGTTATTGGACGCGATGCCCGTATTTCGGGAGAAATGTTCCGCAATTTGGTTGTGGGCACATTGCAAGGAATGGGTATCGATGTGATTGATCTTGGCTTGAGCACAACTCCAACTGTTGAATTGGCTGTTGAGATGGAAAATGCGCATGCTGGAATCATCCTTACAGCGAGTCACAACCCCAAGCAATGGAACGCATTGAAACTTCTCAACGAAAAAGGGGAATTCATTTCGGCTGAAGATGGTCAGCTTGTGTTGGAAATTGCAGAGAAAGAAGCATTCAATTATGTAGATGTAAATCATTTAGGAAGCTATCACCAAATGGATGGTTATATCCGTAAACACATTGAACGTGTCCTCGCATTGCCATTGGTTGATGTGGAAGCGATTCGCAAGGCCGATTTCCGTGTGGTGATTGATGCCGTTAATTCAACCGGAGGGATTGCTATTCCCCAGTTATTGAAGGCGCTTGGTGTGGAACAGGTTACCGAATTGTATTGCACACCCGACGGCAAATTTCCGCATAACCCAGAACCTCTTCCCGAAAACCTTCGCGATTTAAGTGAAGAAGTAATCAAGAAAAAAGCACACCTTGGAATTTCTGTCGATCCGGATGTGGATCGTTTAGCGCTCGTTTGCGAAGACGGTGAAATGTTTGGAGAAGAATACACCTTGGTTGCAGTTGCCGATTTCGTGTTGAAAAACACTCCAGGTGCAACAGTTTCCAATTTATCTTCGACACGTGCTTTGCGAGATGTAACTGAAAAATATGGTAAAGAGTATTTTGCATCGGCAGTAGGAGAGGTGAATGTGGTTGAAATGATGAAAGCTAAAAATGCCATCATTGGAGGTGAAGGAAACGGCGGTATTATTTATCCGGAATTACATTATGGTCGTGATGCTTTGGTTGGGATTGCTTTATTCTTAACCCATCTAGCCAAATTTGGGAAGAGTGTTTCCATGCTACGATCGACTTATCCAAACTACCACATTTCGAAAAACAAGATCGAGTTAACGCCCGAATTGAATGTGGATGAAATCTTGTTGAAAGTGCAAGAGAAATACAAGAAACAACCAATCAACACCATCGATGGAGTGAAGATTGAGTTCGAAAAAAGTTGGGTGCATTTACGTCGTTCCAATACAGAACCCATTATTCGTATCTATTCGGAAGCAGAGAACAGTGCAACAGCCGATAATCTCGCCAATAAAATTATCATGGACATCAAGGAATTAACTTCCGAGATGATCATGAAATAAATCCATTTACATTCGTTGCAGCGAATTTCCTAAATCAGAAAAATATGGCAATATACCTCGATAATGCGGCCACCACGCAACTCGATAATGAAGTAATCGACGCGATGCTTCCATACATGCGTGAGCATTTCGGTAATCCATCATCTATACATTCGTTTGGTCGTATTACTCGTTCGGAGATTGAAAAAGCTCGCAAAACGGTGGCGAATATTCTACATGTTTCTCCATCGGAAATCTTTTTTACTTCCGGTGGAACCGAAGCCAATAACATGGCCATTTTTCGAAGTATCGATGATTTGAAAATAACACATGCCATCACAGCGCCAACCGAACATCATGCAGTTTTGCATACCTTGGAACATTTGGCACACGATGGAAAAATTGAATTAAGCATTCTCTCTGTGAATAGAGAGGGCGCCATCGATCTGCAAGAACTAGAACATTTGCTTCAAACAAAACCGCGTTCATTGGTTTCATTGATGCATGCTAATAACGAACTTGGTACACGTTTGAATTTGAAAGAAATTGCCACGCTCGTTAAAAAATATGATGGAATAATGCATTCCGATACGGTGCAAACCATGGGACATTATGCCTTCGATTTACAAGACATTCCCGTCGATTTTATCAATTGTGCGGCGCATAAATTCCATGGTCCTAAAGGTGTTGGATTTATTTTCATCCGTTCAGGTTCCAACATTCACCCCTTCATTTATGGTGGTGCACAAGAACGTAACATGCGTGGAGGAACCGAAAATCTATACGGAATTGTAGGTTTGGCAAAAGCCATTGAAATTGCTTACCGCGATTTGGAAGCTCATCAAACACATATTCAAGGGTTGAAAAATTACATGATTGAATCTCTTCGCGAGAGTATTCCAGGTATTGCTTTCAATGGTGACATTTCCAACAATTCATTATACACGGTTTTAAATGTATCATTTCCTCCAAACGAATCAGGCGATATGTTGCTTTTTAACCTCGATATCAATGGAATTGCGGCATCTGGTGGTAGTGCGTGTTCATCCGGAAGCAGTATTGGTTCGCATGTATTGGGTGCTATAAACTGCGATCCTACGCGACATAACGTGCGTTTTTCATTTAGTAAATACAACACCAAAGAAGACATCGATTTCACCGTTGG
>CAXNGM010000263.1:0-4071 GCA_964201695.1 Bacteroidia bacterium
ATACAAGAAGTGTATAGTTGTTGTTAAATGCTTTAAATAATTCGAAATGCGAATATAGACTTTTGTGTAATTCAAGACTATTTTTACAAAGGTTAGTATTAACAAATTTCTGTTTGTAATTAACAATTGAATCTTAACATAACTAACAACTTGCCAATAAATTTGTCATCGAAGCATTTGCAATTTGCATATCTTTGAAAACGACTGCCACAATTTAACAACCTACCATGGACGCGAGATTTTCACCAAGAGTAAAAGATGTTATTTCCTATAGCCGCGAGGAAGCTCTCCGCTTAGGACACGATTATATGGGTGTAGAACACCTATTATTAGGCATCATTCGCGAAGGCGAAGGAATGGCAATTAAAATTATGAAAAGTCTAGGAGTTGATATTTCAGACCTTCGTAAAAAGATTGAATCATCCATTAAAGTGTCTACAAGCAAGTCGCTAAACCTTAATCAAATACCGCTTGTAAAGCAAGCAGAAAAGGCGCTAAAAGTTACTTACTTAGAAGCGCGATTATTTAAAACAAGTCTTATAGGAACTGAACATTTATTGCTCGCTATTCTAAAAGACGAAGACAATATTGTCACAAAAACTTTAGAGAATTTAAACGTGAATTACACAACTGTTCGCGACGAATTAAAAAATCTTTTAACCGAAGAACCTCGCGCCCAAGCACCAAGCAATCCTATGGATGACGACAATGATGAAGATGGAGGCACCTTTGGAGGCGCTTCTGGTGGCACCAAAAAAGTGGGTGATACCAAATCTAAAACTCCAGTACTTGATAATTTCGGTCGCGATTTAACCAAAGCTGCCGAAGATGGTAAACTAGATCCTATTGTGGGTCGTGAGAAAGAAATTGAACGCGTATCTCAAATTTTATCGCGTCGTAAAAAGAACAATCCTATTTTAATTGGTGAACCAGGTGTTGGAAAATCGGCAATTGCTGAAGGATTGGCATTGCGCATTGTTCAGAAAAAAGTGTCACGTGTACTTTTCGATAAACGAGTAATTACTCTAGATCTTGCTTCTTTGGTTGCTGGTACAAAATACCGTGGACAATTTGAAGAACGGATGAAAGCGGTTTTGAATGAATTAGAAAAGTCTGCGGATGTTATCCTATTCATCGATGAAATTCACACCATTGTTGGTGCTGGAGGAGCAAGCGGTTCACTCGATGCTTCCAATATGTTTAAACCAGCACTTGCTCGCGGAGAAATTCAATGTATTGGAGCAACTACATTAGATGAATATCGTCAGTATATTGAAAAGGATGGCGCTTTAGAACGTCGTTTTCAGAAGGTTGTAGTTGATCCTACTACAGAAGAAGAAACAATTCAAATTCTGAATAATATTAAAGGAAAATACGAAGATCATCATAATGTAACGTATACTCCAGAAGCCTTAAAAGCTTGCGTGGTTTTAACACAACGTTATATGAGCGATCGCCATCTTCCAGATAAAGCCATTGATGCTTTAGATGAATCGGGTTCTCGTGTTCACATTACCAATATTCATGTACCTCAAAATATTTTGGATATTGAAGGTAAGATTGAAGAAATCAAAGCAGAGAAAATTCAAGTTGTTAAAAGTCAGAAGTATGAGGAAGCAGCTCGCCTTCGTGACAAAGAAAAAACACTAATCGAACAATTAGAAGCGGCGAAAAAAGCTTGGGAAGAAGAAACGAGAAACAATCGTCAAACAGTAACTGAAGACAATGTTGCGGAAGTTGTTGCTATGATGACCGGTGTTCCAACGCAACGTATTGCCCAAAATGAAGGGTCGCGTTTGGTTAAAATGCACGATGAAATTCAAGGGAAAGTCATTGGTCAAGAAGAGGCAATTAAGAAAGTGGTTAAAGCCATTCAACGTAATCGTGCTGGATTAAAAGATCCGAATCGCCCAATTGGCTCGTTCATTTTCCTTGGCCCTACTGGTGTTGGAAAAACACAATTGGCTAAAATTCTATCTAAATATTTATTCGATAATGATGACTCACTTATACGTATAGATATGAGTGAATACATGGAGAAGTTTGCCGTGTCTCGATTAATTGGTGCACCTCCAGGATATGTTGGTTATGAAGAAGGCGGTCAGTTAACCGAAAAAGTTCGTCGGAAGCCATATTCCGTTATTTTATTAGATGAAATTGAAAAGGCGCATCCTGATGTTTTTAACTTATTGTTACAAGTATTGGATGATGGGCAGTTAACCGATAGCGGTGGACGTAAAATTGATTTCAAAAATGCAATCATCATCATGACTTCCAATATTGGTTCTCGCCAGTTGAAAGATTTTGGTCAAGGTGTTGGATTTGCAACCAATGCGAAAACATCTTCCACTTCCGATCACGATCGTGGTGTGGTAGAAGCTGCTTTGAAAAAAGCGTTTGCTCCTGAATTTCTTAACCGGGTTGACGATGTTATCATGTTCAATTCTTTAAGCAAAGAGGATATCAACAAGATTATTGATATCGAACTTGCTCATCTATATCGCAGAATTGAAAATATGGGCTACAAAATTAAATTGGAAGAGTCGGCTCGCGATTTTATTGTTGAAAAAGGATACGATTCTCAATTTGGTGCTCGTCCATTAAAGCGCGCTATTCAGAAATATGTAGAAGATCCATTAGCTGAACATATCATCAGTTCGAGTTTAACCGAGGGTGATTCTATTAACTTGACTTACGATACTGAATTAAAAGAAATTCAGGTGAAGATTACCAAAGCCAAGAAAAAGAAGAAGTCGGAAGATTCATCCGAAGCTGAATAAATAACCAAACAATAAAAATCCCCGCTAGTTTACTAGCGGGGATTTTTTATTTAAACGCAATATGAATTTTTATTCTACGCGTTTAAAGGAATACACAAAGCCAAGTCCAAACGATAAAAATTGAATTTGCCCCGGTAAATCTTTCGACTCATACGAAATAGCACCTTGATCTAACGCAACATCTTCGGGATGAAATTCTGCAAAAAGCTTTGAGTATGAAAGTTTGATGGTCATCGCAGAATGATCATCGAAGTAATACATGAAATTTACAGCCGGCTCTATCAAGAGTTTATTGTAATTGTAAACGTTGGGATCAAGAGGCTTCGTATAAGGTTTCACGAAATCACTCCTGATGTTAGCATACCTTACTAGAGAATAACCAGTACAAATATTGAAATTGAATAAAGAATAATCACTAATCCATGTATCGTATCCAATGGTTATTCCGGGGGTAAACATATTATGAGAGGTTCGTATTGGGACTTCAACCGTTACACTTCCTGATGCCCCATTAACTGTGTAGACATCATTAAAGTTGGAGGAATTTCGTTCCACCTGAAATCCGGTATACCTAAAGTTAAGTCCCACATTTACACCTTTGGCAATATGAAAAAATGCTCCAATATTCGCATCTCCAATGCTATTGAAATTCAATTTCATCGCTCTAGGCGTCAACAGAAAACCTAAGCCACCATCAAATCGAATGGTTACGGGTAAAACTCGCTGATTAACTGGCGCATCTGCATTTTGTCCTTCCGCAATAGGAGACAAAAGCATACTAATTCCGAAAAAATATCCGAGAAATTGAATGCGGCAATTAACCTTTGGGTTTTTCATTACGATTCTTTTGTAACAATCATGGCAGCATTGATTCCCATGTTTGAGAAACCTCCATCATGAAAAAGATTCTGCATGGTTACCATACGTGTATAATCGGAGAACATACTGATGCAGTAGTTTGCACAATCGAGCGCAGAAGCATTTCCCAATGGAGCCATCGAATCGGCATAATTGTAAAACTCCTTAAAACCCGGTACTCCACTTCCTGCAGTTGTCCATGTAGGCGATTGAGAAATGGTATTTACACGAACATGTTTTGCTTTTCCATAATGGTATCCAAAACTGCGGGCAATCGATTCCAGCATGGCTTTGGCTTCTGCCATATCGCTGTAATCTGGGAATGTTCGTTGAGCTGCAATGTATGTAAGAGCAACAACAGAACCCCAATCGTTTAAGGCATCTTGTTTATGAGCCGCTTGTAAAACTCGGTGCAGCGACATAGCTGAAACAT
>CAXNGM010000264.1:0-4068 GCA_964201695.1 Bacteroidia bacterium
AAGAGTTTTCATTTGATTGATTTATTGGATGATTCAACACATAAAATCAAATTGGAAATTCCGGTAGAAATGGTGTTTGACAAACTGGAATTTTATTTAGGAATTGATAGTCTAACGAATGTATCAGGGGCGATGGGGGGCGACTTAGATCCGACACGCGGGATGTATTGGACCTGGCAAAATGGGTATATAAATGCTAAAATTGAAGGAAGGAGTAATTTGTGTAAATCGCGAAAAAATGAATTCCAATTTCATTTGGGAGGTTATTTGGCGCCCTTCCTATGCGTTCAAAAAATTGAAATGATTGTAGATCAAAATGAGCATATTCAGATTGGGATAAATGTGGAAAAGATGATTGAAGCATTCGACTTATCGAAACAAACTAAAATTATGTCGCCAAGCCTGAATGCCGTTGAAGTTTCTAAACAATTGGCGAAATGTTTTTATCTGATGGAAAATTAATTTCGAACGAGCAGAATCAAAAATGAATACGATAGAGATTAGCCTAACAAAACCCAGTGAGATTATTGATTTACAAAAAATTAGCAAGGAAACATTTGTTGAAGCTTTCTCGAATGAAAATTCGGAGGAGAATATGCAGAAATACTTGGAGGAGAATTTGTCGATTCAGCAATTAACAAATGAATTGTTGAATTCGGAGTCTTCCTTTTATTTCGCAAGAATAAATGAGAAAATAATTGGGTACTTGAAAATAAATTTCGGGAAAGCCCAAACTGATTTCAAGGAAGATGATTCCATTGAAATAGAACGGGTTTATGTAAGCGAAGAATTTCAAGGGAAAAATGTTGGACAAAATCTATTGAATAAAGCAATCGAAATTTGTGGAGAAAAAAATGCGCAGTTCTTATGGCTGGGTGTTTGGGAAAAGAATTACAAGGCCATTCGTTTCTACCAAAAAAATGGTTTTCTAGAATTTGGTAAGCATCCATTTATATTAGGTGATGATATTCAAATCGATATTCTCATGAAACTTCAACTCTAATGTTTGTATAAATTAAATGTCATCGATTAATAAGCCCCTGCCCTATCCTGAGAACCCGATTTTAAATCAACAATGAAACGAACATCCCTTTCAATTTTCTTGCTTTTGATTGTCATTTCCGGGTTTCGGATGCTCGATGATGTACCCTTTCAAGCACCACCAAACTGGCCCAAACCGCAGTATAATTTCGCTAAAAACCCACTTAATTCAGATAAAATTGAACTCGGTAGACACTTGTTTTATGATCCCATTTTATCAAGAGATAGCACTATTTCGTGTTCTAGCTGTCATTCGCAATACACCGCTTTTACGCATGTAGATCACGATTTAAGTCACGGGATTGATGATCGTATTGGATTTCGGAATGCTCCGGCGGTGATGAACTTGGCTTGGCAAAAAGCCTTTATGTGGGATGGTGCAATCAACCACCTCGATATGCAATCGTTGGCACCTATCGAAAATCCGGATGAAATGGATGAACATTTCGATCGGGTTATTATGAAGTTAAATACAAACACGAAGTATAAGGCCCTTTTTAAGAATGCTTTTGGAGATGAGCTGATTACAGGTGAAAAAACACTTAAAGCCATTTCACAATTCATGTTAACGATTGTTAGTGCGAATTCGCTTTACGATAAAATGTTGCGCAAAGAAATCTCCTTCAACACGCAGCAAGAAAATGGATACCGATTGTTTAAGAGCCATTGTGCTTCGTGTCACACCGAACCACTATTAACCAATGGCGAATTTGAAAATAATGGATTGCGCATAGATACTTCGCTAATGGATTTTGGGCGCATGCGGGTTACCCAAAACACTAAAGACTCTTTAAAATTCAAAGTGCCCACCTTACGAAACATCGAATTTTCCTATCCATACATGCACGATGGCCGATTTAAAAAACTATCTGAAGTGTTGAATCATTATAACTCAGGTATTCAAGAAGGTCCAACATTATCAAAAGAACTACGAAATAAAATCAACCTAAATCCAAACGAAAAGGTCGATTTGACAGCGTTTTTACTCACGTTAACCGATCGAGAATTTCTATTCAATCAAAAATATTCTTATCCCAAATAAACCTTTTCACCAAATTGCACTCAGCAAACTTGGTTATTTAAATTCTAATCAAATGAAAAATATATTACTTGTATTCATTGCTTCAACATTAAGTATTTCACTAAATGCACAGTTAGGTCCAGCTGTAACTTCCTGGCTGCAAAACACCACCGGAATTATGGGACGGCATTACGCAGCTGGTAATTCTACTCCCATTAACGACAACATTTTAGCGAATGTGCAAACCGTTCAATATTCTAACAATTGGGTTTATGTAAGTACACAAGGTATTCCTGCATACATTACAGGGCCTTTTGTTATGAACCCAACCATCGCTCAAGCACAAAATGCTATTTTTAAAATATCTCGCAATCCAGTTCCAAACACCGGAACTCCAACAAATACAACGGGAGGAAACATTGGCATTTTCATAAATGGTGTTGCCTTATTCGATTATCGCGATGGTGTATCCTGGAAATTCTCAACTGGTGCATTAGCAGGTGGCCCAACAGGCGGAATGGGCGATGGCGTTTGGAATCGTGATGCAATCCTTGCCGAACGTGGCGGTTTCGATTGTGCAAAAGCGCATCCTGCAAATGGCAATTATCACCACCACCAAAATCCGAGCGCATTCAACCTCGACTTAAATGTCATTTCAAACATTTGTAATGCTTATGCTTCGGATGGGTTGTATGCAATCGACAGCACGCAACATTCGCCGCTCATTGGATATACCTATGATGGCTTCCCAATTTATGGAGCCTATGGATACAGAGATACGACTGGAACAGGTGAAATTGTTCGAATGAAATCGAGCTACTCCTTGAGAAATATCACCACACGAACAACAAATGCAGCAGGCGCTACTGTTACAGGAGGTCCTGATGTAAGCACTACCTATCCCCTGGGTTATTTCCGTGAAGATTATCAATACAACCCAACTTCTGCTTCCACTCCCGATTACCTCGACGAACACAACGGTCGCTATTGTAAAACACCCGAATATCCAGGTGGTACCTATTGCTATTTTGCTACGGTTGATCAAAATTGGAATTCGGCCTATCCTTATGTGGTTGGACCAACATTTTACGGAACTAAAACTGCCGTTAAAGTGACTTCAATTACCGAAGCGGTTACTACATATACCGAAACAATTACCTTGAATGAATCTGTTTTGAATGATTCCGATGTGAATATATTCCCAAACCCATCAAGCGATTATATTGCCATTAGGCGCAACGGACTTAATAGAGAGAATGCAGGTATCAATTTATTCGATTTGCAAGGTAGAAGTGTTTTAAAAACTCAACTAAACCAAGGTAGCTCGGTTGCATTCCTCGATATTCAAACCCTTTACCAAGGCGAGTATATTCTACAATACCAACAAGGCAAAAATTCGATTTCTAAAAAAATAATCATTTCAAGATAATCTAGAATCCCCAATCAGCAATGAATTGGGGGTTTTTATTTTTTCAAAACATCAAACCATATCACATGAAAAAAACAATTCTTCTTTTTACTTTAAATGTATTGGCAATTCTAGCTAATGCGCAAAGCCCAGCCATTACTTCCTGGTTGCAAAATACTACGGGCATAATGGGCCGACATTATGTTGCAGGGAACTCCACTCCCATAAACGATAATGTTTTAGCGAATGTGCAAACCGTTCAATATTCTGCAAGTTGGGTGTATGTTTCCACAAAGGGAATTCCGGCATATATCACGGGTCCATTTCAAGATGGCAATCCTTCTCTAGCTACTAATCAAAATGCGATTTTTAAAGTTTCCCTCAGTCCAGTTCAAAATATGGGAACTCCAACAAATACAACGGGCGGCAACATTGGTATTTTCATTAACGGGGTGGCATTATTCGATTATCGCGATGGCGTTTCTTGGAGTCTTGCGGCAAACGCTTTAGCTGGTGGACCATTAGGCGGTATGGGTAATAATGTTTGGAACCGCGATGCTGTAGTTGGAGAACGTTTGGGGTTCGATTGTGCAAAAGC
>CAXNGM010000265.1:0-4065 GCA_964201695.1 Bacteroidia bacterium
GGTTCTCGTGGAGATTTACTAGAGGTAATTGTGGAAGGATTTATCGATTTTGACTATGAAATTACCCTATTGACTGTTACTCAAAAAAATGGCGAAACTCTTTTTTGTCCACCCATTGGGCACAGACAAGAACGAGGAGATTACCAAGAAAGTTGGCAGCCCATGCCGATGAACCCCGATCATTTGAATGAAGCAAAACAAATGGCGGCAGATATAACAAAAGCTCTCGGAGGCAGTGGTCTGTGGGGTGTTGAATTTTTCGTAAGCAAAGAGGGTGTTTATTTTTCAGAATTATCACCACGACCTCATGATACAGGCATGGTGACTTTAGGAAACACACAAAATTTTTCTGAGTTTGAATTACATGCAAGAGCCATTTTAGAAATCCCTATTCACGAAATTACCTTGGAGAAAAATGGCGCGAGTGCGGTGATTTTAGCTACTGGTGAAAATGCCAATTTCCCAATTTTTTCAGGCTTAGATCAAGCAGCAATACTACCCAACACAGACTTCAAAATATTCGGAAAGCCATCAACGAGACTTCACCGAAGAATGGCTGTTGCATTGGCATTTGGAAATGAAGATGTAAAAGATTTAGTGGATAAAGCGAAAGAAGTTGCTTCTTTGATTTCAGTTAAATGATTCGTTTGAACGTTTTTTTAATTACCCGTCTTACAGTCAAAAAGCAAATGAATGTTTGCTATTATTGATATCGAGACCTGCGGAGGTAAATTTGATTTTGAAAAGAGTCGAATAACGGAGATTTGTGTTGTTTTGCACGATGGTCTTCAAGTAACGGAAGTATTCACATCCTTAATTAATCCAGGCTGTTTTATAGGTCCAAACTTCACTCGATTAACTGGCATATCGAATGAGATGGTCGCAGATGCACCTAAATTTCATGAAATCGCCAATAAGATAATCGAATTAACAAAAGATCGGATTTTCGTTGCGCACAATGTAAATTTCGATTACGGATTTATAAAAGAAGAATTTGCCAATTTGGGTTATAAATTCAAACGAGAAACTTTATGCACTGTTAGATTAAGCAGGAAACTGATGCCTGGTAAACAATCATACAGCCTGGGCAGATTATGCGAAAGTATTGGAATTGAAATTGAAAATAGGCATAGAGCTGAGGGAGATGCTGTAGCTACAGCAAAATTATTTGACCTATTACTTGATTTAAAATCATCAAATCCTCTTTATAGAAATCAAGGGGTTGATGAATTAATGACCACACGGATTGATAAAATCAAACAATACATTTTAAATAAACTACCCGAAACTTGTGGAGTTTATTACTTTTTAAACAAAGATCAAGAAATAATATACATAGGTAAAAGTATCAATATGTATAATCGGGCTTTAAGTCATTTTAGCAGCAAAGAAAATAAAAGCAAGAAAATGCTGAATGATTTAATGAATGTAGATTTTATTGAAACTGGAAGCGAACTTATTGCCTTACTTCATGAATCGGAAGAAATTAAAAAACACAAACCTGTATACAATCGCATGCGGAAAGCAGACATCTATTCGCATACAATTGATTATTTCACAAATGAAAATAATATTATCAATTTTAAAATTGGTTTGATAGAAGACTCAGAAAACCCTCTTATTTCTTTTACAAGCCATTCAAGTGCCCGCGAAACTTTGGAGAGATGGGTTGATAACAATGAACTTTGCTTGAGATATTGTCACCTTACGCAGGATACTTCCATTTGCTTTAACCATCAAATTAAAAAATGTAGAGGTATTTGTGTTGACGAAGAAGATTATTTAATGTACAATAAACGAGCAAATAAAATAATTGAGGAAATTATATTTAGAAATAAAAACTTTATTCTTATTGATAAAGGAAAAAATAGTGATGAAAAAAGTATCGTAGTTATTGAAGATGGGCATTATTACGGTAGCGGATACATTGACCAAACCAATACATTTTACTCATTTGAAGAAAGTAAAGAATACGTAAAAAAAAGTATTATTTATCCAGATTCGGATATGCTGATAAGAGGCTATTTGAAGAAAAACAATTTAAAAATGCTTGTATTTAATGATTAATTGTTTGATTACAGAACATGATTTTTTTGCAACATATTAATTGCTGATTAACTCAAAAAATACTTGAAATTAATTCATTAATCTTGCAGAAAGTAAAAATTCAATAAGTTAACTATTTCCAAAACCAAACAAAATCAACCAAATGAATAACATTAAAATCTCAATTGTTGCAGCAACTATGCTATTAGCTTCTTGCAGCCAAAAAGAAGAATTAGTGTCAGGTATTACTAAGATGAATATGGATACCTTAGTAAAACCAGGCGACAATTTCGATCGTTTCGTTAATGGAACTTGGGCGAAAAACAACAAAATTCCTGCAGACAAAGCATCTTATGGTGCTTTTGAAATGTTACGTGACAAATCGCAAAAAGACGTTAAATCCATTATTGAGGAAGCATCCAAAGGAAGTTTTGCTGACGGTTCGGATGAGCAAAAAATTGGGGATTACTTTAGCTCTTATACAAATCGTAAAGACCGCGATGCTAAAGGCGTTACTCCCATTCAATCGGAATTAAACGCTATTGATGCGATTGCAAATTATACCGACTTAGCCACTTATTTCGGAAAAGCAAATCGAATAGGTGTTTCAACTCCTTTCTCGGTTACTGTTACCGAAGATTTTAAAGATCCGAAAAAATACATGTTAATGACTTGGCAGGGTGGTTTAGGACTTCCTGAAAGAGAGTATTATCTTCAGAACGATGCCAAGATGCAGGATATTCGCACGAAATATGTGGCCCATATTGAAAAAATGTGGCAATTAGTTGGATTGTCCAATGGTGCTGAAAGTGCGGCGAAAGTAATGGCTTTAGAAACCACTATTGCAAGTAGCCACATGAAGAAAGAAGACACGAGAAATACAGCAGCACTTTACAACAAATATGCTATATCCGATTTGAAAACGTTAATGCCTGATTTTGACTGGAGCGCTATGTTAAAAAATGCAGGAGTTGACAAGGAAAAAGATATTGTAATTGCTCAAGTAGAATACACAAAAAGCTTAAACAATATCATTAAAAACACACCAATTGACACGTGGAAAACATATTTAAAATGGAGTTTAATTAACAACACTGCTGGTTATTTAAATACTGCTCTAGACAAACAAAATTTCGAATTCTATGGCAAAACATTGAAAGGAACTGAACAACAAGAAGAAGATTGGAAAAGAGCTGTTAGTGCTGTAAATAGTGGTTTGGGTGAAATTGTTGGGAAGGTATATGTAAAAAAATACTTTACCCCAGAAGCCAAAGATCGCATGACAGGTATGGTAAAAAACCTACTTAAAGCCTATGAAATAAGCATCAAAGAATTAGATTGGATGAGTGCTAATACCAAGAAAGAAGCTCTTGCTAAAGTAGATAAATTCATGATTAAAATTGGGTATCCAGACACGTGGAGAGATTACACTTTATTAAAAGTAGCTAAGAATGATTTATACGGAAATGCAACAAGAGCGACCGAATTTGAATACAATCGCATGTTAAGCAAATTAGGAAAACCAGTGGATAGAACTGAATGGGGAATGACACCACAAACAGTAAATGCTTATTACAATCCAACACTGAACGAAATCGTTTTTCCAGCGGCAATTCTTCAACCTCCGTTCTTTAATTTGGCAGCAGAAGATGCAGTAAATTATGGTGGAATTGGTGCTGTAATTGGTCACGAAATCGGACACGGATTTGACGATCAAGGAAGCACTTTTGATGGCGATGGTGTTATGAGAAATTGGTGGACACCACAAGATTTAACAGCGTTTCAAGCAAGAACAAAAGCTCTAGTTGATCAATACAATAGCTTCAAAGCATTTCCTGATTTGAACCTCAACGGTAGTTTCACACTTGGCGAAAACATTGGTGACTTAGGCGGATTGAGCATCGCTCTTAAAGCTTACAAAATGTCATTAAACGGAAAAGAAGCGCCTAAAATGGACGGCTACACCGGAATTCAACGAGTGTTTCTTGGTTGGGGTCAAGTATGGTTAGTTAAAAGTCG
>CAXNGM010000266.1:0-4064 GCA_964201695.1 Bacteroidia bacterium
GCCGATGAACCACTTGGCAAAGTTTTTAATTCTCCTTTAGGTGTAAAAACGAAAATCTCTTCTGAAAATAAATTCAGTTTAAAGTCATTGATAAATTCCAATGCATTGGTATCGGAATGTTCAAGCATCTCTCTAATTCGTCCTAACCATTCATCAATGCCACTTTCATAGTCGCTATGTTCTTTGTATTTCCAATGTGCAGCAAAACCACGTTCAGCAATTTCATCCATGCGGGTTGAACGAATTTGCACCTCCACCCATTTGCCTGTTGGACTCATCACTGTTGTATGCAACGATTCATAGCCATTTGCCCGCGGCGTTGAAATCCAATCGCGCAAACGGTCGGGGTTGGGTTGGTAAATATCGGTGATGATTGAATATACTCTCCAGCAGTCGGTCTTCTCTGTTTCTGTTGGTGTATCTATGATGATGCGTATGGCAAAAATATCGAAGATCTCCTCAAATGGAATTCCTTTGATTTTGATTTTATTGTAAATCGAATAAATGGACTTTGGGCGACCTTTAACATCGAACGTTAAACCTTGCTCCGATAAGCTTTTCCGAATCGGATTTACAAAACGACTAATAAAGCGCTTTCTAACCTCATCAGTGTTTTTGAGTTTGGTGACAATTTCATCATAAATTTCGGGCTGCGTGTATTTTAAGCCCAAATCTTCCATCTCGGTTTTAATGTTATACAAGCCAAGTCGATGCGCTAGCGGTGCATAAAGGAAAAGAGTTTCCGATGCAATTTTCAATTGCTTGTCGCGCGCCATGCTATCGAGGGTTCGCATGTTATGCATACGATCGGCGAGCTTTATTAATATTACACGAACATCGTCGCTGAGCGTTAATAAAATTTTTCTGAAATTCTCAGCTTGTATTGAGGAACTTTGATCGAATACGTTTTCAATTTTCGTAAGACCATCAATAATTTTAGCTTCTGTTTCGCCAAACATTCGCCGGATATCATCGAGCGAAACATCAGTATCTTCAACGGTATCGTGAAGCAAGGCGCACACTACCGCCGTGGCTCCCAATCCCATTTCGGAAACGGCAATTTGTGCCACTGCAATAGGATGATAAATATAGGGTTCGCCCGATTTACGGCGCATGTCTTTATGCGCATCCAAAGCCAAATCAAATGCTTTGCGAATCTGAAGCTTTTCTTTCTTATCGATTTTATCGCTCAAAGGCCGAAGCAATGCGGTGTACCTCTTCAGGATTTCTTTCTTCTCTAATTCAAGGTCAATATGTGGAACTGCCATTGGGAACTTATAATCTCGTAAAATTAAAGATCATTCAAGCGCAATTCAATAATTCTAATGAATTTACCACCGAAGCATTGTTGAAGAAAAAACGACTATTTTGAAATGACCGTTGAAGTTGGTCTTTCTTGATAATTGCGAATTGCTTCCACTTTTTGCTTGCTCTTTTCAGCCAAGTATTCGTAAATATCAATCTGAGCTCTTCCTCTTTCTTTCGCAACTGATTTACGATACGTATTATTTTGGATTTTATTGATTACGCGGGCTTTGGTATTATCGCGCCATTGTAAACGCATGATTTCCAAAATCTCGTTGCGTAAATCTTCTTGGTAAATAGGAAAGCCCACTTCAAAACGGCGACTTAAATTACGTTCCATCCAATCGGCTGAAGAAAGATACACCTTAGGTTGATTATCGTTGCAGAATACATAAATCCGGGAATGCTCCAAGAAGCGATCGACAATGCTAATTACCTTGATGTTCTCGCTCATCCCTTTCACCCCTGGAATTAAACAACAAATGCCTCGGATGATTAAGCGAATTTCAACACCTTCTTGACTTGCCTCATACAATTTATCGATGATCGCTTGATCTTGAAGACTGTTTAATTTGAGGTAGATATACGCGGATTTTTTCTTCAGCGCATTTTTAATTTCTTGGTCGATAAGGGTGTATAAGTCGTGACGCATGTGATCGGGCGCCACCAATAAATGTTTAAACTCACGTTTGATACGGGTATCGGCAAGGATGTCAAACACCGCTGAAACTTCTCGTCCAATGTATTTGTCTTTGGTTAATAAAGAAGAATCGCAATAAAGCTTAGCAGTGGTTTCATGGAAATTTCCGGTACTTAAATAGGCATAGCGTCTCAACTTATCTTCCATGCGTTCAATGCAAATCATTTTCGCATGCACTTTCAAAATGGGGAAACTATACAAAACTTTAACCCCCGCTTCTTCCAGTTCTTTGGAATAACTGATGTTTGATTCTTCGTCGAAACGTGCTTTAAGTTCCACAAACGCTGTTACCTTTTTTCCATTTTGTGCGGCTTTGATGAGTGCTTCAACCACTTTTGAATGCGCCGAAACACGGTACAAGGAAATTTTTATAGCACGAACTTTCTCGTCCTTGGCTGCCTCATTTAAAAATCGAATCACATAATCATAACTGTGATAAGGGAAGTGTAAGAGGAAATCACGTTTGCTCAATGCGTCAAAAATGGAAGTTGCATTATCGAGCGTTGGTTTTGCCAAACATGGCAGGGGCTCGTATAAAATCCCTTTTTGGTCGAACCGAGGAAAATTCATCAAATCGGTGAAATTATGATAACGACCTCCAGGTAAAAGATCCATGCGCCCAATTCCGAAAATTTGTTTCAAATGATTTAAGAAATCGGCTGGCATAGCACTGTCATATAACAATCGGGTTGGAATTCCTTTCGCACGGTTATTCAATCCACGTTTGATTTTTTTAAGCAAGCTTCCCGAAAATTCATCTTCCAACATCAACTCGGCATCGCGGGTGAGTTTGATACTGTATGCTTCGAGCAATTTGTACTCTGGAAAAAGTTCATTGATACACAAACGAATAACATCGCCCAAAATCATCACATAATGCTGCCCGTTCTTATCGGGTAACACCAAAAAGCGACTTATTTTCCGTGATGGAATTTCAGTAATTCCATATTCAAAAACACGTGGTCCAGGTCTATCTTCATCGATTAACTTCACAGCCAAGTAAATCGACTTTTCATCCAATTCGGGAATGTTTCGCTTGCTGCTTATCATAACAGGATGAACATGCGGCATTACTTTTTCATGAAAATACGCTTTCACAAATTCAACCTGGTCGGCTTGAAGCATTGTTTCATTCACCAAATTGATGTTTCTACCTTCGAGCTCGACAGTAATTTGATCCCAAAATATATCGTTGAATTCTTTGATTTGTTTCTGAACCGTTTGGTTGATTTTCTTCACAACTTCACGCGGATCTTCACGAAGCTCTTTCTTCGTTTTCTTCGTCAACTCCATCAGACGTTTCCATTCCGCCACTCGAATTCTATAAAACTCTTCCAAATTGGAAGAATATATAGCCAAGAATTTCATGCGTTCATACAAAGGAACACGAATGTCTTTCGCTTCTTGTAATACACGCTGATTGAATGAAAGCCAGCTTAAATCACGATTGAATGCTCTCTTTAAATGCATGATTATTTTATCTTTTTTGGGAAATCGAGATCCATTAATTTCCCCATTCCTCGTTCCCAACCATTCCATTTTTTCATATCAACTTGTATGGTTGCAATCGAACAGGTTGGAATTTGCGCCTCTTCAATGTAACAAATCCAGTTTATAAAATCGGTTACACCTGGATTATGTCCAGTAATCATGATGGTATCGATATCTGGATTTTGGCGGGAAATGAGCCGCGCCCAATCGCTACGAGTGCCTTCATAAATAGAGGATTCTTGTTTTATTGCGTCTTCCGATATGCCAAATTCCTTTGCCATAATGTGAGCTGTGCTGATGGCGCGTTTGGCTGGACTGCTAATAATCAATTGCGGAATAGTTGAGCCTTCCATGAGCCTTTGGGCCATTTCGGGTGCATTCATTAATCCGCGTTCGTTTAACGGTCTATCGAAATCACGGAGATCTTCTTGATCCCAGCTCGATTTCGCATGGCGAACAACGTATAGTGTTTTCATGCTGTTTTCAATAATTGCAATGTTAAGTAAAAATTAAGCCTTACTTCAAAGAATTAGAAAATTTAACATTCGAAAATCGGAATCAACGTTTC
>CAXNGM010000267.1:0-4062 GCA_964201695.1 Bacteroidia bacterium
CCCTGTTATTTTTCATAATACTTTAATATTTGCCGCAAAATAGATAAAGCATCTTCAAGCAGCAAATAGAATTTTAATGTTTCCCATTTTAAAAATCAACAATAATAGCTTTTTGTACTATTTACAATAGCTTAAAGCGACATGATTTCTGCAATGTGTAAAATGGTTTCGTTTATATCGATGTTGTGCTTTACTGCTTTTTTTAAAGGAGTAAAAGAAACTTTTCCAGCAATTTGTCCTGCCATGACTCTGTTTTGTCCATCGAGCAAAGCGCCAACAGCCTCGTAGCCCAAACGAGTAGCCAAAACCCGGTCCATACAGGTTGGGTTTCCTCCACGTTGAATATGACCAAGAATACACACTTTGGCTTCGAGTTTATCGAATTTTTGTTGAACAATTTCTGCTATTTTAAAGGCTCCACCCGCATCATCACCTTCAGCAACAATAATGACGTGTCCCGATTTTTGACGTTTCCAACCACGTTCGAGTTGAGCAATGAGTTTGTCGATATGTGTTTTAGTTTCGGGAATCAGAATGGCTTCTGCACCACAAGCAATACCACTTCGTAGAGCAATCAATCCCGCATCGCGGCCCATAACCTCTACAAAAAACAAACGATTGTGAGAACTCGCGGTATCTCGAATATTATCAACTGCTTCAACAACTGTATTAATTGCGGTGTCGTATCCAATGGTAAAATCGGTTCCAAATAAATCGTTATCAATGGTGCCCGGAATGCCGATTACACGAATGTCGGGATATTCTGAAGCGAGAATGTCTGCTCCTTGAAACGAACCATCGCCACCAATAACAACCAAGCCATCGATGCCTCTTTCTTGCATGTTTTTGTATGCTTCTGCTCGGCCTTCTTTTGTTCTGAAGCGCTCGCTTCGAGCGGTCTTCAATATGGTTCCACCTTTTTGAATGATATTACCCACAGAGTTAGAATCCATTTTTTTGAATTCCCCATTTATCAAACCCTCGTAACCCGCAACAACTCCTGTTACGGATATATTTTTGTAAATAGCTGTTCGCACAACCGCGCGAATACAAGCATTCATTCCGGGGGCATCGCCACCGGAAGTTAAAACTGCAATGTGCTTCATTTTTGAGTGTAAATTCGACACAAAGCTAATCGGAATTCAATTAATTTCCGATGAATTATGGAGTAAATTCCATGGCTCCGCAGTCGGGCGTTCCATCAGATAAACGACTGTTGCCTAATAAATCGGTTTCAATCGAAGGACTTTCATTCACCACATTCGTATTTCCTTTATTTATGGCTGAAGAGCTGACATTTAAACGATAGTCTTGTCCAGCATTATCGCGAAACAATGGATCGGAATTGAAAACCATGTTGCTGAAATGGGAAGCATCTCCCGTATTAATATTCTCGTTGGCAACTTTAAGCACCGAATTGTCGAAACTCCAGTTAAATGCAGCTCCTGTTTGACTATCAACATCGAGTTCGTTGTTGTTTTGAAGATTGCCATATACAATTCCATTGCTGAATGAGAAGTTCATGTCGGAAACGTATATCGCATCTGACCTTACTTGATAATTACCCAAGAAAACAGCAGGTTCGGTGCGTACTTCCTCGCTCCAATAATTGGCAATGGTGTTGTGTCTAAATCGGTATGTTCCTCCATAAATAAGTGCCATCGCATACGAGCCACAATTGGAGATTACATTGTTCCAAGCGTTGATATTAAAATGCACAGCATACAGTCCAAACGCTTTCATGTTTTTGATTCGGGTATTGCTTAAGGTAAGTTGCCTTGGCAACCCTTCTCCAAACTGGTAAACGTCTTCGGCCTGAAGACCAATATTCCCGTTTTTAATAACAGCATAATTGATGAGATTTCCCGTGCTTCCTTGGTTTATCCAAATTCGATCCCATTGTCCTGGAATGTTTTTATAATCTTCTTCTTTTCGTACACCTTGAAAAACAACCGAATCTTGGAGTGTTCCGTTTACCACCAACCTAGCTTCTTTACTAACCCAAATGCCTGAATTGTTATAGAGATAGACTTGCGTTCCAGCTTCAATGGTGAGCGCGCAGGCCGATCCAACCTTGAGATATCCAATTATAACCTTGGGGCGATCATTGGTCCAGGTGGTATTGCATTCAACAATAGAGTGAGGTGGGAGGCCATCAATTGGAAAGATTGTTGGACGAAAAAAATCGGCATTCCGACCATAGGCCATTAACTTCACATTTTGAAGGTTGCCATTGGTTTCGAAAAGCACGCTATCTAAAACCACAAATGGGTTGAGTTCGTTGTTTGGATCGATAGTCACTTCGGTAAAAACAAAAATGCTGTCTTTCCCATCAATTTCAATTTCTGAAACTGAATTACTTGCCTCGCCATCAATATTCAAACGGAATGGGGAATTCCCTCCTCCAGCAAGTTTGATATTGGAGATTTTAATTTTATCGTTGCTCGGATTGAACACCTTAAAACGTTTTGTTACCGAACCGATGGTGGTGAAAACGGTGTCGAAATAAACGGTGTCTAATGAAAACTCAAGTTTGGTCGAAGAGTTCGTATCGAAAACATCCTTCTTACAGCTGTTCAAAAGAAAAATTCCCCCGAAAAGAAATGTAATAAAAAAAATAGAAAGCAATCGAGAATGAAGCATAAGCTTGACCAAAACGTAAGTGTGAGCGGTTTATTTTAAACGGAAATATAAATCAAGGTTTGGCTAAAGGAAATTTCAACTGCAAACGTTCAAGCGGTTTCCCATCTACAATATGCTGATCTACAATTTCTTGAACATCGCTTAGTTGAACGTTTCCGTAAAATACTCCTTCTGGGTAAACAACCACCATGGGACCATGTTCACATAAATCGAGGCAACCCGTTTTTTGAGCACGAATAGGCACATCGAGTTTTTTATCATTAATAGCTTTCTTAAAAGCAGCAACTAGCGCTAATCCATCTGCTTCGCCGCAACATTGTCGGGGCGCTCCATCGGGACGTTGATTGTTACAAATAAAAAGGTGCTTCTGGTATTTTAGTTCGTTCGACATAGGCCGCTAATTTCGGTATTTATTTGAAAACTAAACTAAGAAAGAAGATGTTGGAAAAATAAAGAGTAATTTTCAATCAGAACAATTATCACGATACAAGGTTGATTTGTTTCTATACCGACATTCATTATGAAAACCATTCTCATTTCAGGCGGAACAGGACTTTTGGGCTCTCATCTAATTCCAATACTCAAGGAAGCAGGATTTCGTATTCATGTGTTAAGCCGTTCGTTGAATCCAATTGTGCATTGCGATGCAGTTTTTAAATGGAATGTTGATCTTGGGGAAATTGATGAACGTGCATTTGAAGGCGTAACGCATATTGTTCATTTGGCTGGAGAAGGAATTGCAGATGGACGTTGGACCGAATCGAGGATGAAATCCATTATTAGCAGTCGGGTAAAAAGTGCTGAATTAATACTTGCTGTTTTACAAAAACGGAATCAGCGAATTGATTTGCTCGTGAGCGGTTCGGCAGTTGGTTGGTATGGTGCCAAAACCGATAATCAATTGCATACCGAAGATGAATCGCCCGATATAGATTTTATGGGTGAAACGTGTCGTTTGTGGGAAGAGTCAGCAGATGCATTTGATAAAGTTTCATCGCGCATTGTAAAAGTGAGAACCGGAATTGTATTGGCAAAGGAATCGGGAGCATTCCCAAAACTAATTCAGCCGTTCCGAATGCATCTAGGTGCCGCTTTGGGAAGTGGAAAACAGCAAATGCCTTGGATTCATATCGATGATATTGTCCAGGTTTTTTATCAAGCCATTACCAACGAAAACTACAGTGGAGCAATCAATGCAAGTGCAACGGAGTCATGCAGCAACTTGGATTTTTCAAAGACTTTGGCAAAGACGCTTGGTCGGATTCTTCTTCCAATTCACGTTCCTTCAGTTGTTCTTAAAATGGTTTTGGGCGATATGAGTGCCGTGGTTTTAGAGGGAAGTCGTGTTTCGAACTCGAAACTAAAAAGCTTGGGCTTTCGATTCAAATTCGAAAACTTGGATGAAGCGATTAAAAACCT
>CAXNGM010000268.1:0-4049 GCA_964201695.1 Bacteroidia bacterium
CAGTTCTAAAAAATATCTATGTCATTACAGCTATTTTTTTCTAAGATTATCAAACCAATTATACTACCGATTTATTTATCTTTTCCGGCTTTCATTGTATGCTACTCTTTAGATAGTTTTATAAATGAAGTGTGAAATAATGGATCAAATAAATCATTGCTTGGCTTGCAATTCGACCAACCATGAAGCTTTCGTGCAAACGTCTGCTATGATGAATCAGCATTCGCAGGAGAGGTTCAACTTTGACCAATGCCATGATTGTGGGCTCGTTTTCTTAAATCCTCGAATTCCCGAATCAGCATTGGGGCAATTTTACACTTCGGCCTATTTACCTTATCGGATAGAAGAAGCCTGGGGTAAATATGCATTTCTAGTAAAACATGACCAGCAAAATATTGATAATGCAAGGGTAAGTCGGTTAAAGAAACATCATACTTTAACTGCACATAGTCGCATTTTAGATATCGGTTGTGGTAAGCCGACTTTCTTGGCCTGTTTACGCAAACAAACGTCAGCAGAACTTACAGGACTTGATTTTAGTGATGAAGGATGGAAGAAAGAAGAAGAAAACTATCATGACATTGACCTAAGAATGGGAGAAGTTGCCGACTTGCAAAATGAAAAGCCCTTAGATGTTATCACCATGTGGCATTATCTAGAGCATGATTACCAACCGCAACAACATTTGAAAGAACTTCTGCAAATAGCACATCCGCAAACTCAACTTATCATAGAGGTGCCCAATTTTGATAGCTATACACAGCGTAAGTTTGGGCAATACTGGAGTGCTTATCACACACCTCGTCATACAGCGCTTTATTCACCAAACAATATAACGCTATTGATGAAAAACAGCGGCTGGCAGGTAGAGCAAGTGCTTACTTATGGTACGTTAGACCCATACACATTGCATTGGATGAGCCAAATGGAAAAAAAAGGTATTGATTGGGAGGCTTCTATGGAAAAACGATTTATCGGATACGTTGCAGGTAAAGTTCTCAATACCCCAATATATATGCTGCAAAAATGGTTTTCGATGGGATTTATGACAGTGATAGCAAAGCCGTTGATTTAAAGTATCAAAGGTTAAGATAAGGAGCCAAAACATTTTCACCACCCCAGATTCCTTCTGAACGATATGGTTGAAAACGTACAAATAATTCTTCTTTGTACCAATCTATTTTCCGTGTTTTCCGGATGGCTTCCTGATGCTCTGGGCTATTGTAAGCAAAGTTTTTCAGCGCATCTATATTTTCCCATAAACTGAAAGTGGCCATTTGAACCAGCGGTGCTTCGCCAATTCCTTTAGTATAAATAAGCCCTTTAAAACCATGCACAATGGGCCGTTGCGATGTAGGAACAAATTCCCAAAATTTTATCAGTTTAACCGGTTTTATGGTAGCACGCGTTATGACTGCAATAAGTGGATTGTCATCATCCAAATTTGTAGAAGTTGTAAAAGGATTACTGCCAGACCACAGGCCCTTGGCTTGTTTCGGTTTCATGAAGATGGTCCACTGTTCGCTGCTGTGCGTCTCGTAACGCTTATAAATTTCAGCATCATTAAAAAAGCGATCAGCGCATTGCTCATTATCCCAAATGCCCAACATGGCATAAACACCCCAGTCGGGTAATGCGCTAAATCCTGGCTCGCGACCACTACCCAGGAGTTTGTAAAATTGCAACCCGGGTGTTTTTTTGATTTGTGCATGAGCAAACTGCATTTGACCAAACGCCCAAATTTTAGAACTTATATTATGGAAGCGAAACAAAGTAAGCGTTGTGATGGAACTCATTAGGAAATGATAAGTAAACCAAACAACAAACTTATTCCTATTTAAGTTTAAAAATACTAATTCTACCTTATTGCGCAAAGGCGCATACCCTTTTCGGGTTGGGCTTGAACGCTTTTATTAGCTGGTTTATTAAACAGATTTTTCTAAATTTCACCTGTATCATAGAGTTTGAACTTCCAGGACTGAACTTGAAACGAAGCACAATCCCGATAGCTATCGGGATGATTTAAATACTAAACCGCCAATTTCTTGCAAGTGCTGATATGTCTTAATTTTTCTAATTTACCTCAAAATTTAATTTAACTTATAAAAAAATAGTGAGGTTTTATTTTTGTAAAGCAACTACTAATGCCGAAACATACATTCGCAACACGTCATTAGAGTTAATTGTTTCAGATATGGTCTTTTCATCCGTATTTTGACCTAAACCTTTAATACCATAGGTTTCATCGAAGGTTTTAGATCTTAATTTTTCAAAGTCTTTTAAAACCACATCTTTCGTTTCAATCAATTCCTTCTCTTTGTTGAATATCTTAATCGATAAACTTAATTTGGGTTTAATTTTCGAATATGAATTATTCGCCAATGTAATTTTGACGCCTCCACTTGCAGAAATATAACATTCAATGTCTACAAAAACATTTAATGAATCAAATGTTTTTGCTGCCTTTTTGAAAAAATTTGCTGGTAAATACATAAGATGTTGTGGTAATGCACCCATAAGAAATTTTTCTTCTGGCACCATACTCACAATTTTGGCATCGAGGAAAGCCCCCAACATATTTTCACTAATTAATATGAGCGTATCTGAAAGCTCTTTTGGCATATCCTCAATAGTTGAAAGATTGAGGATTTTATAATCCTTATTTTGAACTTTCATTTGTGTAATAAGTTCGTCATCTATTCTGAAAGAAAAATTGTAAATTACTCCTGTCTGAGCATTTACTAAAGAACAAGATAAAGTTATAAGAAGTATTAAAAGTGAATGTTTCATTTGAATTTAATTTTAGTTCCTACTCATTAGGCTTTTCAGAATACGCCTTCCGAATCACCTGTCGGGACAGGCCGTTTTTTTGAGTGGCTTCTGGTCTCCACATTTTATTGTTATCAGTTGTAAATGCTTGAAAAGAAGTTTTAAGTTAATATTTATTCGTGCCTCCCGCTATATCGTTTTTTAAACTTGCCCATTCCGGTCCGCGTGCAGGCTATCGTAACACTGTGTTGCGCCTGCGTCGAGGTTATGGCGCTTGCACGCTGTTTGCCTCTGGGCAGATTTTCTTAGAACTCCTTCCCCTTTCCTGTTTTTATAGCTGCAGATTAATTTTTCAAAAACATTACCGGAATTGCCGGGTTGTTTGAGACAACAGTTAAAATATACAATCCTCGGCTTAGGGATGAAACATCCACAGCTGCATCGACGGCAAATTGTTCCTGAACCAGTTGTCCCGCAGGTGTATAAATGCGAATCAAGGGATTTTTTTCTGCTACTTGCGGAGCAACGATCCAAATTTTCGAAGTGCAGGGGTTGGGGTAAATTAGAGAGCCCGCTTCTGCTGCTAAATTAGGTGTATTGAGACACTCCTCAACCTGAACAAGGAGCGAATCTGTACCAGAGCATCCCAGCGTATCGATTACAGTGAGCGCAATTTGGTTTGATCCAAACGGCAAAGATCCCGCTGTCAATTCAATGAATTGCTCCGTATCTCCGGTACTCCATGTATATATAAAATTACCAACAGGTCCCGAAATTACCACATCCTCATTTTCACACAGAAACAGATCATCACCCAAGTCCAAGGTAGGAGGCCCATTTACCTCAATTTCGGCTGAATCAGAAACCGTGCATCCGTTCAATAATGCTGAATAAGCATAAACATACACACCCGCAGTTTCCGGGGCATTCAATGATAAAACAGATCCTGAGAGGCCGGTTTCCCATTGTACATTACTCAGGTTAGAATCGGCTTGGAGCTGGAACGTAGACCCAGAGCAAACAGCCGTTGGTGCAACAACTGGTGTGAAATCTGAAGGAGATGTGAAAAAAGAATACCGTTGAACACTATCGCAACCTTCGCTTGTAGTGCCAAAAATGGTGAGTGTATCACCGGAGGTATAGTAATTTCCGTTGAGCAGCAAACTATCGCCCTGACAAAGAAATTCGTCATTAAACGTATAATTTGCGCGGCATAAGGCATAACTTCCGAGGAACATATAATAACCCGTGCCCGGGCTGCTGAATGAATTCTCAACGTT
>CAXNGM010000269.1:0-4037 GCA_964201695.1 Bacteroidia bacterium
GGGAAATCGACATTTAGGGCAAATGTTTTTTCGGGAAAAGAGAAAACCGGTCAGGCTTGGTATGGTGTTCCTCAAGACTCATTGGAAACAAATCCAACCTACAATCCTGCTGGAAGCTATTACAACGAAGAAGGGAAAGAAGTTTTTTACTACAACCAAACCGATAACTATCAACAAGACCATTATCAGTTCTTCTTCAATCATCAAGCAGGAAAGAATTTGCTTTTGAATGCAGCACTTCATTATACAAAAGGTGCTGGTTATTACGAAGAATACATGCAAGATCAATCGATTGGACTTTATGGCCAGGATAATTTGTTTTTGGGAGAAATGCCTGTTGTAATTGGATCGGATACGGTTCTTGTTCCTGCAGATACGATTTCAAATACATCGTTGGTTCGCAGACGTTGGCTTGATAATCGATTTTACGGGACCGTTTTTTCGGCAACATTTTCACCAAGTAGTCGCATAAACCTTGTTTTTGGAGGAGGATGGAATCGTTATACAGGACAACATTTTGGGGAAGTTACCTGGGCAGAATACGCTTCTGCATTTCCTATCAATTATCGCTATTATCAAGATACTGCATCCAAAACAGACTTGAACATATACACCAAAGCAAACATCGAAATTATTTCAGGACTCGATTTATTTGCTGATTTTCAATACCGAACCATTCGCTATTCGTTTCTAGGATATAACGAGTTTTTTAAGAATGTTCAACAAGAGGTGTCATTGAATTTTATCAATCCGAAGTTGGGTTTAACCTGGGATTTGAATAGTAAAAACAGATTGTTTAGTTCCTACTCAATTGGAAACAGGGAGCCTGTTCGCGACGACTACACAAACTCATCTGCATTGAGTCGTCCATTACCCGAACAATTGCAAGATTTCGAATTGGGCTATCGATTTAAAGGAAAATCCATTTTGCTTGGACTAACCGGATACTATATGAATTACAAAAATCAATTGGTATTAACCGGAGCATTAAATGATGTAGGAGCTGCAACCCGAATTAATACTCCTGAAAGTTATCGAGCAGGAATTGAATTGGAAGCCTCGTGGACCTTAACAAAAAAGATATCTTGGCAAGGAAACTTTGCATTGAGTCAAAATAAAATCAAGAATTTTTCAGAATACATCAGCATTGACGATACGTTTGAGCAGCAAATCAACAACTATTCAAACACAGACATTTCTTTTTCACCCAATGCCGTTGGTTCTTCAACCTTCGCTTATGAACCCATTAAAAATCTTAGATTCTCCTTGATTAGTAAATATGTTGGAAAGCAATTTCTAGATAACACGCAATCGGATCTTCGAAAGTTGGATGCATTTACAACACAGGCAATTCGCGTAAATTGGAATCCAGAATTTAGCAAGGCCCCAGGAATCGAATTCGCTCTTTCTGTAAACAATGTTTTAGATGTGAAATACAGTCCAAATGGAGCAACCTATCCAGCAATTTATGGTGGACAGCGTTACGATTTCAATTATTATTTCACACAAGCAGGGCGAAACATCCTCTTGCTAATGAAGTTAAAGTTCTAATATTTATTGAGTAACCACCCAGCGAATCGTTTTGAACGAAGAACCCGTTTGCACCTTCACAAAATAAATTCCAATAGAAATAGCGGGTAATTCGAGCTCAAATATTTCCCCTTTGCTAGGATTTAAAGTAGAAACAATTTGCCCCAATGAATTAAACACTTGAACCTGAACATCCATCGACTTTTCAAGTGAGATGCTTAACTGACTTTTTCCTTGGGATGGATTTGGATAAATTCGAACATCGGAATTAAACTCCATCTGATTTTCAATTCCTAATGCACTTCCTGTTGTAAATGGAAATTCAACACGCGTTCCGAAATCTGCATTGAAAATCTTTAACATCCCACCTGTATCGGCTTTTCGTAAACGAACAAATCCATTCCCTGCATTGGGATTGGCCCACCAACTCAAGCCATCTTTCCCTAAATCTTCCATGATAAATTTGTAGCAACCAACGGGCAAGTCAACGGTATCTTTATAGTTTGTAAGAGCGGAGGCACCCGAACGTTGGTATAAAATGTTCCCTGAAATATCTTGAATGGTCCAATAATTTTCTTGCGGTGAATTATTTGTATAAAACTCTACAACCAATCTTTCTGGAGCAACATAAGGAGCTGTAAAATTAGAGCGCATCATATTATTGAAAGAGTAATCATCTGCTTGTCCATTGGCTGAAATCACCGCCACTTCAAAAACTCCCGAAGACACTCCCCAAACTATATTGGAAGGAAGGAAAACCTCTTCCGAAGCCATGAAGCCTAAATTTCCATTCCAGGTGAATGTGTTTTTAATGCCCCCTGCAGGACCATATTCAATCACCGCCGAGGTTAGGGCATTGCGCCCATTGTTTCTCAGGATAACTTGTGGGTTGCCACAAATGGGATTAAACCGTCGGTAAGAATAGCGATCGCTTGGTGCAAGAATGTCTTCGATGGAAGCATCGGTTTGGAAAGAAGCAGCTCCGTATTCCAAAGCATAAGCGCGAACGACATAGTTGGCATAAGATGCTGCTATAAAATCCGGCATGGTCATTCCGAACGATTGAACAGAAGCCGGACTCACCGTAAAATCATACGCATCGGGATAAACCATATCGCCGGGACACCAATTTCCTCGATCGTACACCCACGTTCCGCCTTGAGGATAAACGGCATTTAATCCGCAGTTATCTCTCCATACCAATTTCTGAGAAAAAACAGCCCCATTTCTGGAAAGTGTCCGTGTTTTCGGGCAAAACTCTGCGCAACCTTCGTTGGCTTCTCCTCCATGACCTGTTTGCATGATGCGCATTCGCAGCGATTCAGTTTCGGAGCCAAGTGTAATTTCTTGGGTACCCAAAAGGGTGTTAATTGGATTATTTACATCGCCATACGAGTAACTCCCTTGCCACAAGTTTTGCATTTTTTTAAAAGGACGAATCGGTGTTCCTTCGGTAATTACGAATTCCAAATTTATTATCCATCCTCGTCCGACATTGGTTTCGTAGCCGGTATGTTGGTATTCTATCTCAACGGAATCGCGCAACAAACCTTCAAAATCGGTAACATCAATCATCCAATCCGATTTCCATGCAGCCGAAAAGGAATTCCCATAAGGAGTTATAAAGCGTGCCAATTCTAAATTGAGCGAGGTGCTATCTAATCCACCTTTTCTTCTTAAGTAAACATAATTGAGGTAATCCCATTCGCCACAATTTTCTCCCGATGGGCATTTAAATGACAATTTCATCATCACCTTATGAATATTGCTCCCTTGTGCAGGAAAAACACCCCAACTTTTATAAGCCGTATAACCAACACCAGGATCTGTTCTGATTAATTGATTAACATGTGTTTTAACGGAAGACGTATCTCCTGGAGCCGCGTTTACATCTGAAAAAAGGAAAAGGCAAACAATTGCTATAATTCGGTAAATCATTTTTGTATTTTTAATTTCAATTCCGAAAAATAACATATTTAGGATTGATTTCGAGTGTCATTTTTTAAAGAAGAAGATGTAAAATCATTCTTTACATTTACGTCGTGAAAATTCTAGCACTTTTTCTATCTCTTTATTTCTTTGCTGGTAGTCTGATGCCGGGTTCAGATTGGGATGAACTACCCAAAATTGCTAACCTGATCGAACATTTTCAAGAACACCAAGATTTATCGGCGGGAGAAATTTCATTTTCTGAATTTTTATTTCTTCATTACGCATCCAATTCAGAACATCCCAAAGAAACCGATGGTAAATTGCCATTTCAGCATACCTGCTCGTTTACTTTTATGGCTATCATTCCAAGCACGGAATTTAAAATTATAGTAATAAGCGAATATCCAGTTCACTCGGTTCTTGATAGTATTCAAGACACGCAGGAATGTTATAATTCCATTTTTCAGCCTCCTCAAATAAGCTGAATCCGACAGCCCTAGTATAAAGTTCATTGACGTTTTTTGCGAAATCTGTTCGTATAGATTAGCAAATTGCGCTTTATCCAACCCCATTTT
>CAXNGM010000270.1:0-4012 GCA_964201695.1 Bacteroidia bacterium
AGCATTCCGAGTGGAAATTCGACGGTTACATTCTTCAAATTATTACCACTCGCCTCTATTAATTTGAGCACTTTGCCATTTCCTTTTCGTCTTTCTTGAGGAATCGCGATAGAAATTTCGTTCCGTAAATATTTTGCGGTTAATGAATCGCCTTGTGATAAAGTAGCTCCGGTTCCTTGTGCCACAACTCGTCCGCCGTGAACTCCAGCACCGGGACCAATATCAATTACATGGTCGGCGGCCATAATCATGTCTTTATCGTGCTCTACTACCAACACAGAATTTCCAGAATCGCGGAGTTCTTGAAGGGCTTTAATGAGACGAACATTATCGCGTTGATGTAAGCCAATACTAGGTTCATCGAGGATGTATAAAACGCCCACCAGCTTCGACCCGATTTGGGTAGCCAAACGAATTCGTTGTGATTCTCCTCCAGATAAACTGCCTGCACTGCGATGAATGGTGAGGTATTCTAGCCCAACATCCATGAGAAATCCAATGCGTGTTTTAATTTCTTTTACTACTTCTTGAGCTATGGCAAGTTGCCTTTCTGCCATGCGTGATTCAATATCGTTGAACCAAGTTTGCAAATTGGCAATATCCATGCGTGCTAATTCACCAATGTTTTTGCCATCAATCCGAAACCAAAGCGCTTCTTTTTTAACACGATCACCTTCACAATCGGGGCAAACAACATCGTTCATGTATTCGAGCGCCCAATTTTTGGTGTTTTCTGAATTGCTTTCTTCGTGCTGTTCTTTGATGAAATTGACGATGCCATTAAACTCCATGGCATAGCCACTCGTATTATAATTTGGGTTTTTTATTTTGAGGATTTCGTCGGTTCCATACAAAATTGCATTGATAGCAGATTCATCGATGTCTTCAATTGCATCATTGATATTAAACCCGTATTTATCGGCAATCGCTTCAATTTGAGCAAAAATCCAATTATTTTTATATTCTCCCAGTGGCACAATGCCGCCTTGACGAAGGCTTTTCTTTGGGTTGGGAATGATCTTAAGGATATCAACTTCGGTTACTTTTCCCAAGCCATGGCAGCGTTGACAAGCTCCATAAGGCGAATTGAACGAAAATAAATTGGGTGCAGGTTCATCGTACGAAATACCCGAAGTAGGGCACATCAGAAATCGACTGAAATGCCTAGCTTGGTCCGAATCGGCATCTAGAACCATCATGCTTCCTTTACCATGCTTCATGGCCAACTTTAGCGATTCCGTAATTCGCTGCGCGCTGCTTTCATTTACTTCAATTCGATCAACAACGATTTCAATATCATGCACCTTATAGCGATCGAGTTTCATTCCAAAAGTCATGTCTAGGATTTTTCCATCAACTCGAACCTTTAAGAAACCCATCTTCCGAATTTGTTCAAACAGCTCACGATAATGTCCTTTTCTTCCCTTTACAATTGGTGACAAAAGACTGATTCGTTTATCGGAATAATCATTTAATATAAGTGCCAGAATTTGTTGTTCGGAATACCGAATCATCTTTTCTCCTGTAACATAAGAGAATGCTTCGCCGGCTCGAGCATACAATAAACGAAGGAAATCGTAAATCTCTGTAATGGTACCAACCGTAGATCGAGGATTTTTTCCGGTGGTTTTCTGTTCAATCGAAATTACCGGACTCAATCCAGTTATCTTATCCACTTCGGGCCTTTCCATATTACCCAAAAATTGTCGGGCGTATGCAGAAAAACTCTCAATATACCTGCGTTGACCTTCCGCATAAATGGTATCAAATGCCAAAGACGACTTCCCACTTCCACTTAAACCTGTTATAACAACAAGTTTATTTCTGGGAATACTCACATCAATATTCTTCAGATTATGTTCGCGGGCACCGTATACTTCAATAGAAGCTTCCCCCACAGAATCTTTCACGTTCATAGAAAAACAAAGGGCAAAATTAATCTTTTTGGTGGGCTAAATGCGGTTTTTAACAAGCAGTTTGAGTAAATACTTGTTTATTTAAATCAACATTTTTTACCCTTTACAATGAATCACTTACCAAAATTGGAGAAGTAAATTCCGACTCAGCTAATCGCATAAGTTCATCGTAATTTTTTACACTTGAGTGAGGGATTTTAATGCCATACGATTTTCCTTCTTTATTGGTAAGTACATCGGATCTCAACCAAGGATTGAAATATTTGAGGAGTTTGTAATTAATTCCCGCTTTTTCGGCAAACAATGCCATGTCGGTGATGCTGCTATCAACTTGAATTGTTTGACTAAGAATAGGAGGGTACAAATCTTTTTTGCGAATCACAAAGCCATACTCCCTGGGGTTTTTCATAATTTCTTTAATTGCTAAAACCCTAAAAACATACCGTGCGGTTTCTTCGTTCAGAAGTAAATCATAGTAGCTCGTTGCTTTTTGTTTGGTCATTTGACGTTGAAGGCCATTCAATCCAACATTAAAAGATGCAGCTACGAGCGTCCAGTTACCTAAAGATTTATAGCAATCCTTGAAAAGTTTACAAGCAGATTCTGTCGATTTCTCGACATTATAGCGTTCGTCTATCTCTTCGTTTATTGTTAATCCATAAGCTTGTGCAGTTGATGGAATAAACTGCCAAAACCCCGCCGCTCCTTTACTTGATACTGCATGCGTAAAGCCACTTTCAACAATTGCGAGGTATTTAAAATCTTCGGGAATATTATGCTGTTTTAGAATGGAAGAAATAAGCGGTAACCAACGATTGGCTCTTTTAATAAGAAGCAATGTTTGAGATTGCCAATAGGTGTTAACTAAAAATTCGCGATCAATACGCTCCCGCACTTCAAAATCCTGAAGTGGAACTTGTTCACCTGCAAAATTAAGATCGGCAGGAATGTTAACTGCAAAAATTCTATAGTTTTCGGCGAAGTATTTTTTATAGAGTTCGTCGTTAATTTCTTGTTTTGCAGAAAAGGTAAATAGCCGAATTGCACCTATTACTATAAGTAAAAAGGACATTGAAATTAGTGCTTTCCAAGAACGAGAAGATATTTTGTTTACTATTGATTTGAAATTCACGTTTTGCTTTTAGGTTTACTAATTTTAGTGGTTGAGTATAAAGCCCCTCCTATCAATATGAATAGAGAACTAAAGAGTAACGAATGAAACCACTGCCATGTTTCAATATTATTGATAATAATTATTCCGAAGAACAATGAAGCAAGTGAAATGGCAATCAATAACATTGCAATATGCCGTTCACTTAAACCCATATACGAAAGATGATGAGTCGTATGATCACGTCCACCAACAAAAGGACTTTGCCCTTTCATTATTCGGTTTATTGAAACAGCGGTTGTATCGCTAATGGGAACGATGAAAATTAATGCAACCAATAAAAGTTGTTTTTCGGGAATAGCATGCCCAAAGTAATCTGGAGCATTCCATAAGTACTCGATAGCCATTCCACCTAAAAAAGCACCTAAGAATTGACTGCCGCTATCGCCCATATACATACGTGATGGATTCCAATTATAGTATAGGAATCCTGATATTCCAGCAATTACTCCAAGAAGCAGGACCAAATTAAGATTTGAGAAATCCCCTCGAAAAACCAAAGTCATGGCCAATGAAATGCAAATTACAGTTGAAACACTTGCCGTAATTGCATCCATATTATCGAGCATGTTTATGGAATTCATCATCCCAACAATCCATAGGAATGTAAGAGCAATATTCAGCCATTCCCACTGAAACGTATGTATTCCATTTCCACTAATTATAAATAGTATGGCGCAAATAAATTGAACAGCAAATTTCAAAAACGGTTTTGTATTGTAAGCATCATCAGCTAGTCCCATCATAAAACCCAATGAGCATGCTGTAACTAAAACAATAAATTTAGAGTTCAGAAGGATTTGTCCATTTCCAAAAAAGATGGAGTAAAACACAATGGAACTTAAAAAAAGTATAAAAAAAGAAACTCCTCCAAATGCGGGTTTGGTTGTTGCTGCCCAACGCACTTGATCTATTTCATTTTTCG
>CAXNGM010000271.1:0-4011 GCA_964201695.1 Bacteroidia bacterium
ATCGTTGTAAACCTGCACGTTGTCGCCCCCGAATGCTGCTTTCACTTGTTCGGTGCTTATTGGACTTAGTTTTTTATGTGCAACTGTATGCGGATTAAAATACACCAGCGCCTTATCGGCTTTCTTCATTGAATCTTTATATTCTTCCAAAAATTCCTGATTCAAGCTACTAAACGTATGTAATTCCATGCAAGCAATGAGTTTGCGATTTGGGAATTGTTCGCGAACAGCATCCGTAGTCGCTTTTAGTTTTGATGGAGAATGTGCAAAATCTTTAAAAATGTTCGTCTGCGCATTCGAAAAAACCAATTCCAAACGCTTTGCAGCACCAGTAAACGATTGAATGGCTGTGTAAAAATCTTCCTTCGAAACACCCAATTCCAAACAAACCAATAAGGCGCCTTGCAGGTTTTGAAGATTGTGTTTGCCAAATATTTTCAAAGGAATCCTTTCCTCTTCATGAAGTAAAAAGGTCGTTCCGTTTTCAATTTCGGAAGGATGTTCGCGGTAGGGCATTTTATGAATATCGGTCCTGCTGTCATGCGCAATTTTTACCAGTTCATCATCACCTTCAAAATAAATCAGACTTCCATTGGGCTCAATCTTATCAGCAAAAATTTGGAACTGCTCTACATAATTTTCGAAGGTTGGAAACACGTTGATATGATCCCATGCAACACCACTCAGCAAAGCAATATGCGGATGGTACAAATGAAATTTTGGGAATGGTTCGATGGGAGAAGCCAGGTATTCATCACCTTCCAGAAGGATGCGAGGTGCTTCGGCTGTAATTCTAACCATCGTATCGAAGCCCTTGAGTTGAGCTCCAACAAGGTAATCGCAATCCATTCCCGTTTCGTTTAACACATGCAAAATCATGGCGGTGATTGATGTTTTTCCATGACTTCCGCCAATTACAACACGTGTTTTTTCTTTGCTCTGTTCGTAAATATAACCGGGATACGAATAAATCGGCAAGCCTAATTCTTGCGCTTTCACTAATTCGGGATTGTCTTTTCGGGCATGCATGCCTAAAATAACGGCGTCAATTTCGGGAGTGATTTTGTTTTCGAACCAGCCTTCTTCTGCAGGCAAAAGTCCATGGTTTGTCAATCTGCTTTTGGAGGGTTCCACAATTTCGTCGTCGGACCCAGTGACCAAATAACCCTTCTTATGCATTGCAATCGCCAAATTATGCATAGCGCTTCCTCCAATTGCGATTAAATGAACCTTCATAAATCAAATTTTCCGGTAAATTTAGCCGCTCATAAATGACGAGAACATTTCATCCGCTGAATTTGTGAACATCCTTTTGTGCCGTATTTCAAATCTCAAATTACTTAAACATGCAACTTCATTCAATCAATACAGGTCATTTTAAACTCGATGGTGGTGCCATGTTCGGCGTGGTTCCGAAATCCCTTTGGCAAAATAAATACCCTGTCGACGAAAATAATATGAGTCCTTGGGCCATGCGTTGTTTATTGGTTGAAGAAGGAAATCGATTGGTGCTAATTGATAATGGAATGGGTAACAAACAGGACGCTAAGTTTTTCTCTCATTACTTCATGCATGGAGATGATACCCTCGATAAATCATTGAAAAATGCTGGCTTTCATCGCGATGATATCACAGATGTATTTCTAACACACCTACATTTCGACCATTGTGGAGGGAGCATCGAATGGGACAATGCCAAATCCGGATTTCGACCTGCTTTTAAAAATGCGACTTACTGGAGCAATGCCGAACATTGGAAATGGGCAACAGAACCTAACCCACGGGAACGCGCATCTTTTTTGAAAGAGAATATCATTCCTATCCAAGAATCTGGTCAGCTGAAGTTTTTAGAAGAAGATACTTTGTTTGAGGGCTTCAATGTGGAACGCATGTTTGGCCATACCGAATCGATGATGCTTCCGGTATTGACTGTAAATGATCGCAAAGTCATGTTCATGGCCGATTTGCTTCCCTCTCCAGTTCATGTTCCCATTGCTTGGGTGATGGCATACGACACACGTCCTCTTATTACCATGACTGAAAAGGCGGAAGTTTTAAAACGTTGTGTCGAAGAAGATCGCGTATTGTTTTTCGAGCATGATTATGCAACCGAATGCGCCACATTAGAACAAACCGATAAAGGAATTCGGGTGAAAAATGTTGGCAATTTGAAGGATTCAATTTGATGGAATATACCCTCTGAATTAAGAAATTTCTCAATCCCAAATTGATGATTTTCTGGTGTAAGTTTCTCGTTTAAATTCCCATTTTTAATGAGATTTTGAAATAACGAACGAGAATCACAAATTATATTCAAAATAATCTTTGCAAGAAGTGTCATTGAAACACTTGCTTGGTAAGGAATTCTGGAACTGTTTAAAAAAAATAACATCTTGTTGAAATTCAATCCAATTATATTTTGGTAAATTGAGGGGTATCACCTATTTTTATTCGCCCTAAATTGTGACACGACTTTTTAGAAGCATTAATCACAATTAAATTTTGCCTTTTTAATTTCAATTTTATCCATTGTAAAAAAGAGGCTGAATTAATGCAGAATTTTAAATTGAACTGAATATTATTTTTTAATAAATACACCATGAAGAACTTCAACTTCGCAAACTTGATTTCCAAACTTTGTTCATCTGTGCATTCGATTTTCAACACTACCAATGTTGAATTTTTTCCGTTAGCAATTTTTAAATCTTCAACTTTTTCAAAGAAAATTCACCTTCAAAAAGTTGATTGCCAATTGAAGCAGGTGGCCTCAAGAAGTTTTATATTGACGGCAATGCTTGTTTTGATCAGCAATGTAAGTTGGGGACAAAGCGCAGGATTCAACAACACATTCATCGTATTGTCATTGAATGGTGGCGCCAACACTTTTTATGACCTGAATGCTGTTACCGCAAATACAGATTTTAATACCGCAAACCTTGGGACGTTTCCAGCCGGCTCCTCAAACCTAATATTAAAAGGAGCAGAGCACAATGTGTTCAAATGTGGTGGTGCTGATCTTACAAGTACAAGACTTAATTATAGAATTTATCCTACAGCTTCCCCAAGCGGATCATATACATCCCAAAACATCGTTTTTACTAGTAGCTTCGGCAATGGTTGTGGAGGCCAGGATCAGTTATGGTCGAATACCGGACTTACAACAAACTTGCTAACAGGTCTCGGCACAGGTTCTTACACCATTGAGGTCTATTCCGATGCAACCATTACCTGCTGCGGTGGAACCGCCTTTGCTTCAAATGCAGGTAATAATTACAAGGCAACATTTACCGTTTCTAGTATTGTATGGACAAATGGAGCAACCGCCACTGCATGGTACACCAATACTAACTGGACGCCTAACACTACCTCAGCCCAATGGCTTACAGGAAGCGTTGCCGAATTCCAAAATTCAGGAACTGCAACAACGGCAGGTATTAATATGACAACAGCGTCTCTTTCTATTGGACAAATAGATGTTACAGCGGTGAGAACAAGGACATTGACCATTGGTAACTCCGTTACTACTATTGGTTCACTTACTCTGAACGGAGCCACTGCTGGAAGTAATGCGAACGTTATCCTAAGGAACTCCTCGGGATCTTTATTTACGCTTCAGAACAACGAGACAGGTACCGGTAAAACAATGAACATCGCGCTCGGCAATGCGACTACCAATACAATCGATGCTGCTGGAATTGGTGGAATCACCATCAGCTCGGCTATTTCAGGCGTCTCCAGAAGTATAACAAAAATTGGTTCAGGTACTCTCACACTATCCGGAACCAATACCTATTCCGGTGGAACGATTATCTCCGGTGGAACGGTTTCCGCAGGCGCAGCAGCTAATTTAGGAGATGCTGCTGGGGCCATCACCTTGGGAAGTGGAGCTACATCCGCTACTCTTGCTGCTAACGTTACTTTCACTAGAAATGCGTTAAATGTTACCACGTCGTCAACAGCAGGCGTTATTGATGTGGCTTCATCACAGACGTTAACGCTTGCGGCCCTCAA
>CAXNGM010000272.1:0-3992 GCA_964201695.1 Bacteroidia bacterium
TTTCTTCATCAAAAAGCAGGAGGATCTGTAAAACCTGCAAGTCATGCTACTGTTGACGCACGCGAACATTTTGTATACCAAGAAGGCAAGTCAGTATTTAAATTTGCTGTAACCAATATGTCCGATGTTGCAGAAGAAATAATGCAACGAAACAATCTTACATCCGACGACATTCAGTGGCTTGTTCCTCACCAAGCAAACAAAAGAATTATAAATGCTACGGCTGCCCGAATTGGTGTTGATGAAGATAAAGTAATGATTAACATTCAGAAATACGGCAATACAACCAGCGGAACCATTCCATTGTGTTTATGGGAGTGGGAAAAACAACTTAAAAAAGGAGACAATCTCATGCTTGCTGCATTTGGAGGCGGATTTACCTGGGGAGCAGTTTGGGTTAAATGGGCTTACAACTCCTAATGTAACGAGCAATCATAATTTTATATATTTACAAACTCATTCAAACACCGATATCATATGGACATCCGGGAAATCCAGGATCTTATTAAGTTTGTCGCCAAATCGGGCGTTAGTGAAGTATCACTCGAAACTGACGATTTCAAACTTACCGTTAAAACAGAATCTCCTAATAAAACTGGGAAAGATACTATTGTGTATCAAGTTGCTGCCGAAGCGCCTGCTGCAATGCCTATTGCTGCTGCTCCCGCTCCTGTAATTACACCAACTGCTTCCACTCCTGCTCCTGTAGCCGAAGTTGCAAGCAACACCATTACCATAAAATCTCCAATGATTGGGACGTTTTATCGTTCTTCTGGTCCAGATAAACCTTTGTTTGTAAGTGTTGGCGATGAAGTAGCACCAGGTAAAGTAATTTGCATCATTGAGGCAATGAAGTTATTCAATGAAATTGAGTGTGATGTAAAAGGACGTATTGTAAAGGTTTTGGTTGATGATGCCACTCCTGTTGAATACGACCAACCTCTATTTCTGGTAGAACCTGCCTGAATTTAATTTAACGGTAAAAATTTCACAACGTGTTCAAAAAAATCCTCATCGCCAATCGTGGCGAGATTGCGTTGCGTATTATTCGCACGGCCCACGAAATGGGAATAAAAACCGTAGCAGTTTACTCAACAGCCGATAAAGAAAGTCTGCATGTTCGATTTGCTGATGAAGCGGTTTGCATTGGTCCTCCGCCAAGCAAAGATTCGTATTTGAATATTGCCAACATTATATCGGCAGCCGAAATAACCAATGCGGATGCTATTCATCCTGGCTATGGTTTCCTTTCTGAAAATGCGAAGTTTTCGAAAATTTGTCAGGATCATAACATCAAATTTATTGGTGCTACTCCCGAGCAAATAGAGAAGATGGGAGATAAATCGATGGCAAAAACAACCATGAGAGAAGCGGGCGTTCCAACAGTTCCGGGTTCCGAAGGTTTGCTTGAAAGCTTAGAAGATGCCAAGAAAACAGCCAAAGAAATAAAGTATCCTGTCATCATTAAAGCAACAGCTGGAGGTGGTGGAAAAGGGATGCGTATTGTTTGGAAAGAAGATGAATTAGAAACTGCATGGGATTCTGCTCGTCAGGAAGCTGCCGCAGCTTTCGGAAACGATGGCATGTACATGGAAAAGTACATCGAAGAACCTCGTCATATTGAAATTCAAATTATTGGTGATCAATACGGACGTGTTAGTCACCTAAGTGAACGTGATTGTTCTATTCAACGTCGTCATCAAAAATTGATGGAAGAAACTCCTTCTCCATTTATGACACAGGAATTGCGTGATGAAATGGGCGACGCTGCCGTTAAAGCTGCAAAAGCTGTGAATTACGAAGGTGTTGGAACCATTGAGTTTTTGGTTGACAAACACCGCAACTTCTATTTCATGGAGATGAATACCCGTATTCAGGTTGAGCATCCCATTACAGAAGAAGTGATTGATTACGATTTAATTCGCGAACAAATAAAGGTTGCAGCGGGAGTTCCTATTTCAGGGAAAAACTACTACCCTCAAATGCATGCTATGGAAGTACGTATCAATGCAGAAGATCCGAATAATAACTTCCGACCTTCACCTGGTATGATTACCACATTTCATGCTCCGGGTGGACATGGTGTTCGCCTTGATACGCATGCTTATGCGGGCTATACCATTCCTCCGAATTACGATTCAATGATTGCCAAACTTATTACCATTGCACAAACTCGTGAAGAGGCCATTGCCAAAATGCGACGTGCTTTGCACGAATTCGTAATTGATGGAGTAAAAACCACTATTCCTTTTCATAAGAAGTTGATGGACAACGAAGATTTCATTGCTGGAAATTACACAACCAAGTTTTTGGAAGACTTCGATTTCAAAGATTAATTAAACAGAAAAACCAGAGCTTCCTCTGGTTTTTCTGTTTAATGCCAATTTAGATTTGCACCATGAATTTCTTCCCAAAAATCTAAATTTGCTTTTTCCTGCTTGCTAATCTTTCTATTGTTACGAATGCCCAAATAAGTTCGGGTATCTTGAAAACTAGTGAAGGGTTTTTAGCTGTAATAAACAGCGACTCGCTTTGGATTACCATCCGAATGGATGAACCCAAGTTTAATGAACCCCAACTAATTGAAGCAAGCAGACTGGAAGTTATTAGTCATGTTCTATACATACAAATGCTGAGGGAATCAGATGTAACAACTAAAAGAGAGATAAACCCCTTGATTTCTTTAATGAATTGGGAGACAGAATACATTCGCAATTCAGAAAACACTTCAAAAACAATATCCGATTTTATTGTTGATTCCTTAGGTGCAAAAAGCGCAATTGCAAGTGTTAGTTCAAATGCATGGTATTATTCAGTTGATGTAGATAAAAACGATTTCTATGTTTACTTCCTTGATATTTATAAAAATGGAGAGTTTATTAGGATTGAATATTATGGCGATCTTGAAAATGCTAGAACTACCTCAAGTAATCTCTTTTCACAACTCACTTTTTATCCAAATGAAATAGATATAGCCAAGCTCCAAGCTGCTTTATCGAACGGGAAATTTGGATACTGAAATTCACACCTCTAAAAATTTATTCTTTCACATAATTAAAATGTTTAGTCCAGGCGGAAAGACATTTTTGGGCGTTCTCATTAAAATAATACGAAAATTCTCTTCTTCTGAAAACGAACTATATCCTGCTTGGCAAGGAATGCAATACATGCATAATATGATTGACGAGCGATCATTTATAGAAACTTATGATAATCAGAGATTCCCTGAAATCCATTGGATGTCGATGAAAGAATACCTTTTATCGTTGAAGAAATAAGGAAATTAATTTAAAATAATTGCTGCGTTTGCATCAGGCAAGACCAATATTTATTTATCGAATGATATTAAATTGATCCGCATCCAAACCTGCTGGAAAATCGTTTCTATATTTCTTTAAATCATCCAATGAAATTGTAACCGTTTCGCAACGATCACCATAGCGTTCGGTTCTGCTCAATTTCTCGCCAGTAAAATCGATTACAGCCGAATCGCCCGAATAAATAACATTATTACCATCGGAACCAATTCGATTAACTCCAACAACATACGTCTGATTTTCGATGGCACGAGCAACTAATAATGATTTCCAGGCATGCGCTCTGCGTTCGGGCCAATTAGCCACATAAATTAATACATCGTAATCGAATTCATTATTCACCAAACGGTTGCGCGACCAAACAGGGAAACGTAAATCGTAACAAATTAGTGGACAAATTTTCCATTCATTCAATTGAAAAACAATCCGCGAATTGCCAGCAGTATAATGTTCATGTTCATTTCCCATTCGAAACAAATGGCGTTTATCGTATAATTCAAATCTGCCATCAGGATGCATCCAAATAAGTCGGTTGTAGAACTTCCCAGCTTCCTTCATCATCATACTTCCAACAAGAACAGCATTTTTCTTTTCCGCCATTTTATGCATCCAATTCATTGCTGCTCCATCCATTGCTTCAGCATATTGCATTGAATTCATACTGAATCCGGTTGT
>CAXNGM010000273.1:0-3990 GCA_964201695.1 Bacteroidia bacterium
ACATAGATATTCAGTGTCAATAAATCTAGAATTAAATTAATTTAAAAACTCTTTAAGTTTTATTCGATGGATAACTTATTTAACTTTTACGAGAATCAACTTGCAGTCGAAGGGTTCTATTCTAAATTGAAAGGGCTTATAAATAGTAAACCTAACCAATATAATCAAGGGCTTTTGTTACATTCAACAGAGAACTTTTATGTTAATAATAGCATTGATTGCATAGTAAACGCTGGAGATATAAGAATTGATATGCCCATGTTGACTGGTACAATTAATTCCGGAACGCGTATACTTATATTAGGTTTGGAACCTCGTCATACGCATGATTTTTATAATGTTTTGAAAAAGGATAAAATGGTGTATGCAACTCCATTTGGTATTGACAGATGGTATGCTAATGTGAAGCAAAATGTTTATGCGAGTGCTTTCAAAAAATATCTAGCTCCCGAAAAGTTGTTTTTATTTTCCGATTTTGTCAAAGAATATACAGTTATCGACCCTTCCAATAAAATTAAAAATAGCACTGCGGCTAGATTCAAATTTGAGGAGTTATTTGAATCAAAATATCAGCATCTACTAGAACAGGAAATTAAGCTATTTAATCCCAATATTATTGTTGGTTTGGGGAAAACGGATATTTCAAAAAAAGTACCCATTAGTTTTATAAAGAATTATGATATTCAGGTTATTAGTCACCCAATAAATGGCAACTTTCCACGAATGCAGAATAGTATGGATGGAATCTTGGGTTTAGTTTAGAAATCCGGATTTTTAACACTGGTTACTAAAGCTAAAAGTTTATTGACTCAGCAGTTATTGATTGTATACAAGCCAATCTTGATGTTCATAATTCTTGTGATATTCGAGTAGCCGTTTAATTTAACTTGAACATACTTGAATCCGCCTTAAGTAGTTCGCTTTATTAAGTTTGTTCAACACTAAAATTTTGACACATTTTATTGTTTAGCTGTGTTTTAAGATTTTATTCTATGAGCGGTGTTTGAAAAGCTGAATTATTTGAATAATAAAAATTGATAAAATAAAGTGGAGTCTAGAATCCACGCTAAAAAACGGGGCGTATTCTGAAAAGCCTTATGAGTAGGAATATAATTAAAATTTATAATGAAAAAATTTATTACAATTTTAGGAGCTATTTTAGTTAACTCAATCTGTTTTGCACAACAATTAAAAACCTACAGCGGGGAGTATGATATCAATAGTAACGAAGTTGATGTACTTACTATTCCTGCTAATTATCTTAAAGGAACTGCTTCTTATACTTATTTTGAAGATGAAAATTTAAATAGAATAAGATCAGGCAATTTCACTTACAATGGAAAACTCAGTAGGAATGGTTCCTTAGTAACTGTTTCCATTTCTGGCAAATATGATAAAAATAAAAAGAACGATAATTGGAATGTAGAACAAACAATAAGTGGTTCAGGGGTGAGTGTTGTCTTTAATTTTAAAGGAACTTACAAAGAAGGTTTACCGAATGGCCTGTGGACATCAACACAAACTTTAATACAAAAAGGAAAAACTGCAGGATTTACAATTTCAATGACTTTTACGAATAACATAATCAATGGTGAATTCAAAATAACTCCTATTGGTGAAGCTATCGAATCAATCTCAGGAAATTTAGATAAAAACGGATATTTTACAGGAAAAACCATAGTAAAAAAGGGTGGCGATGAATATCAGTTGATATTCGACAATGGTCTTCTTGTATCTTCAATAGGGCGGAATCTACAGACCGGAAACGTTTTTGATAACTTCAAAATTAATGAAGATCAACTAGCTATATTCAACCAATTATTAGTTGAAAAAGATTCATCTATTATTGAAAATATTCCATACAGAATTGCTGTTGGTTATGGTGGCTTGGCAGATGAATTAGTTATAAAACAATTTTATAAGCAATTTAAAGAAGCGAGTCTTTTTGATGTCACACCAGGCGATCTCTCAATTGATGAACATGGAAAATACAACTGGATTGGTTTTGAACAACGGGTCCTAGAGAAAAGTGAAACTAAAACCGAAAAATTGGCTAAATTAAAAGTTGAGCAAGAGAATCTCAAAAGATTAGAAGATGAAAAACTAGAGGGAAAACTGAAGGAACAATATGAGGAGAAAATAAAGAGAATAAACGCTTATCATTTATCAACTAATGGACAGGGCCAGTTAGTAATCAATATTTTTGCACGACCTAGTTTATATGATGCTTATAAAATTCTATATGATCATTATTCTAGTCTATGGTCACTTGAAAATAGAGGAGAAAACAGTATGAATAAACGACTAGGTTATGTTACAAAAATAGATATGCTTTGTGATAAGGTGTTAATTATACATGGTATCGATAAAAAAGTGTTTAAAGAGCAATATGAAAAATTGAAAAATGAAAAGTCAATAGAAGTACTAGAGAAAATTTTAGAGCTTGATAGGCAAAATTAGTCGTATGCATGACTATAGTTTTTTTCAATAAACATATTAGTATAATTCTTTGTGGGCATGGCTGTCTTACAACAAATGGTTAACGCATGAATAATGCTATGACAAGCAGATGATTTAAAAACTGGAGTAGAAAGTTTAGGAAATATGGGCAATATGAACATTGGCAACTGAGGAAGAATGAATCCTGCATGTATGATTGAGGGCGGAGCTATATTGGTAATCAAATAGCTGGTATGTTGAATAATATTGGGTTGAATATAAAGTAGCAGCAAAATACACATCCAACACCTTCAAGAATTGCTTATCGTGTTTCCGTAAACGTTCAAACAGTGAGACTTTTCAATGTCAGATTACGAACGACAAGAACTGCCAGCTTTTAACACGGGCTAAAAGCAAACGGGCAGATATTGTTAATTTGAAGATTATTTCAACTAATAAACCTTATCGTAAATTGACATTTTTGTGTTTCTAAATGCCAACCAGCCTTGATGCTAAACATGCGCATTTTGTTGAACAAGGTTTAAATTCAGAGGGTACAGCAATTTGGTTGGCATTCTGGAAGAAATTGGAAGCAAAATTACCAGAACTAGATGGTTCTATTAACTACGCTGCAACAACGACCTCTGCTAAAATTAAAGGTGTTACAAAAGTGTATTTCGATTATCCTTTTAAAAAACTACCAGGTAATCGATTAGCAATATGGTTTCCTGTGAGAAAAGAGATCGAACAGTTGCTCAATAGTTATGCTTTAAACGATCAAAGTGGTTTATTAGATCATCCGGCAGGTATGCGTGTTACGGAAGAAATTTTCAAACAACTAGGTAAGGAAAAGAGTATTGAATTTGTTGAGCAGCTTGTCGATTTAATTGTAATTCAATACAAATAAATAAACAATTCCACGATCGTTGATTTCATCTCTTCATCATCAACCTTCTCAATTCATCGCCGCATTTTGTAGCAAAACCACCGAGGATTCCACCGAGGATTCCGGTGGTTATAATCAGCGCAATTGACGATTCGGGAAGGGGAAATAACTTTACCACGCGCAAGGAAAGTATCGATTCGTTGAACTCGTTGAGGTAAAATGCCATGCCCGACCAAAGGATTGTAATGCCAATGAATCCTGCTAAAAATGCAGAGTGATTTACAGGCGCTGTTAAAAATCCAACCAGTAAACAGCTGATTGGAAATGCCCAAAATGGCAAATAAAATTGCGCCAAGCATGCCGTTGTGGTGATGATGAGCATTCTTGGAATAAACCAGCGACGAGCTCTACGGCGCGCAGCGTTGGATATATAAGATTCGGCTGTGTTGCTCATAGGGTTTTAATAGTAAGAGATTGTAATATTTTCCTTTGCCCCAGTCGTCGATAAAACTCGCGTAGAATTTACTTCCTGGATTCCCGCTTTGTCCACCGGGATAAATGCCAAATGCCTCGCCCGCAGTTCCCGGACTCACCACCATGCGCCAACTGGCTCCACGTTTTTCGCTGGTTGCATTGATGATTCCCGAATTGCCGCCGTTCTGAAC
>CAXNGM010000274.1:0-3989 GCA_964201695.1 Bacteroidia bacterium
CTCAAATGGAAATTCATCGACACCAAACAAATTGTATTGGATGCAGGCGAACTCCCAAGTATTCACGATTTTAGTATTAGCAGTGTGGAAGGAGCAGATTCTACACAAGCCTTCTTAAAGCAAAACAAACTGCATTTCTTTTTGGTGAGCTACCGTTTAGACAAAGCCAACCTGAAAATCCAACCCGAAATTAATGTATTCGCCACAGCATGCGAAAAAGCGGGCATTCCATTCATTGGCTTAACATCGAATTCACCTGAAGAAATTGAAGAATTCCGTCACGAAGTTCAAGCTCCCTACCCCTATTACATTACCGACGCCACGCAATTAAAAACCATGATCCGCTCCAACCCCGGACTCATCTTGCTAAAAGGTTCAAAAGTGCTCGATATGTGGCATTACAATAGCTTCCCGAGTTTTGAGGGATTCAAAAAGAGAATGAATTGAATAAAAACTCCGAAGGGGTCGCATAAATCCAACGCAGCACCAATTCCTATGGACATTCAATCGCCACGGGAGTATAAGTTTATCAGTACTTGCTGAGATTTTGTTTAGAAATGATTAATCCCATTAAATTGGTTTAATTTCTAAACACCCAACGATGCCAGCGATATAACATTTATACCATCTTTTCTAGTATAGCTTATACCTGTTCCGGTTATGATGTTGAGCGATTTAGGAGCCTGCGATTTCTGGGTGTCTATTACCGAAGCAAATTTCAAAAGTTTAGCAGCGGCTTCATCAATTTGTCCGGTTCCAAGTTTAATTTCGAAGGCGCACCAGTCACCATTGAATTTCTGGACAATACAATCGACCTCCATTCCACTTGAATCGAGATAATGATACACCTTGGCATCGTTGGCTTGCGCATAAACACGCAAATCGTGCGTTACAAGCGATTCAAACAAAAAACCCGTAAAAGTTAAGTTATTGATGAGCGATTTCTCATTAACTCCCAAGGCGGCAACCGCCAAAGAAACATCGGTAAAATGCCGCTTAGGATTTTTTCGAAGGGTGTATGAAGAACGAATATGAGGACTCCACGCAGGTTGATCTTCCAAAATCATGAGGCGATTTAGCGCATCGAGGTATTCATACACTGTTGGTCGTGTAATTCCCGTTTTTTCTTGGGCAAACACATCCTTCTCCAATGACGAAATATCAACCATTGTTGCGGTATTTCTTGCCAATGAACGCAACAGACTTCTCACTTTTACCGGATCTCGTTTAGTAATCGAAACGCGGCTCATGTCTACTTCGGCTAAAAGTTCTACATAGGCTCGATTCAAATCTGCCGCCTGATTTTTAGTTTTGCCTAATAGTGTTGGAAAACCACCAATAAAGATCTTTTCTATAATGAAACCCAATTCCAAAGGCTCGTCATAAATATCAATTTTATGCCCTTCAAAAAGTTTTCCTAAGCTTACTTTTCCTGTCGAAAAACCCAATTCCTTCCAAGACATAGTTCGCATATCAACGATGGTGAAACGCCCTGCTCCAGAATGCATCTTTGCTTCTTCTTCAGGATTTGCTGAACCGGTAAGAATGAACTGTGCCGATTTCTGCCGCTCGTCTACCTCATGCCGAATGTAATTCCATAAATTAGGTTGCAATTGCCATTCGTCAATTAAACGAGGAGTTTCACCAACAAGTAATCTCTTGGGTGAAGTCTCCATTAATGTTGATACGTTTTCATCGCGATCAACCTGCAAAATACTGTGTGCAAATTGTTTCGCCATTTCAGTTTTGCCACATGCCTTTGCTCCACGAATAAGCACTGCTCCCGAAGCACCAAGCTTGCGTTCCAACTCACTATCTGCAATTCGTTCTTTGTAATTCATTTGATATTTTAAGAAAACAAATATACAGTATTATACACTTTATGACATTCTAATTTTACACTTTACAAGCATTTTATTTTATTAATTGTAACCATTTCATTTTAAATACTATAACAATTTCATTTTACACTTTATAAGCATTTCATTTTACACATTATAAGATTTTCATTTTACATATTAGAAGCATTTAATTTTACAATTTACAAGATTTTCATTTTACACTTTATTACTTAATTGATTTACACCTTGAACTTTTTACCAGTCATCGATTTTCGTCCATTCGCCATTGGCAAAGATATTCTTGCACAAATGAACGATGGTCGTCAGCCTAAAATAGAAACCCGTTTTGTATTTAAAAACCTACAAACCAACACAATCGAAGAGCTGAAAGAATATCCCTACACCGATAAGATAAATTGGGAATTGGATACGCTCAAATGGAAATTCATCGACACCAAACAAATTGTATTGGATGCAGGCGAACTCCCAAGTATTCAAGATTTTAGTATTAGCAGTGTGGAAGGCGCCGATTCAACACAGGCCTTTTTAACTCAAAACAAGCTGCATTTCTTTTTGGTGAGCTACCGATTAGACAAAGCAAATCTTAAAATCCAATCCGAAATTAACGCATTCGCCATGGCCTGCGAAAAAGCCGGTATTCCATTCATTGGCTTAACATCTAATTCACCTGAAGAAATTGAAGAATTCCGTCACGAAGTTCAAGCTCCCTACCCCTATTACATTACCGACGCCACCCAATTAAAAACCATGATCCGCTCCAACCCCGGACTCATCTTGCTAAAAGGTTCAAAAGTGCTCGATATGTGGCATTACAATAGCTTCCCGAGTTTTGAGGGATTCAAAAAGAGAATGAATTGATTCAAGACTCCCGAGGAGTCGCATATATATCGACTCCGAAGGAGTCTAATCTTTATAGACTCCCGAAGGAGTCGTATTTTTATAGTCGAAATATTATAACAAAATATCTTGAAAGAAAATACGACCCCATCGGGGTCGAATAAATAAAACACACCAAAAATTCCTTTGGATATTGAACCCCTCCGGGATTTGAAATGAAATATGAATTGAATAAAAACTCCATCGGGGTCGCATAAATCCAACGTATTGAATCATTGTTAAACTTACCTTCTATATCCTTTAAATTCTTGCAAAACGATTTTATTAGTTTTTCTTATTAAGATTAATGTATATTAACTTATTAAGAAAATTATATGTTAGCTTCATAAAACAACTCCTGAAACGCCTGTAACAAAAAATTTAATTTTTCTTTCACCACTTTTCTTAGCTTTAGAATAAAAACTTAAACATTTTTTATGTTTCAGTTTGGTATCTAAAAGTAAACATTTTTTATGTGGTTCGGAATCCATAAATTGACCGATTAACTCTGATGAAAGTTTTTCATAAGTATTTTTTTTAAAATAAGAATATTCTCTCATCAAACAAATTTCATAATCAGAAACCAAATTTTTTTTTGTTCCTTTTGAAAAATATTCAACTCTATCATCAATAAAAACCAACTTTTCATTTTTGAATTCGAAATCGTTTGTATGACAAACTCTATTATAAAAAGCCATATATTCACATTGATATTGTGCCGATAGTGAGCAAACTTCGTGTTCTACATATGGTATTACTGAAATATTTTTTCTTTCATCATTTGCTTTTTCTAAAAGAAGTTCATTCAATAAGGTGTAATTCACATTATCGAAATTAACAGTATCAAATCTTGTTTGACAAAATGAGGTTGAAAAAATCAAAGTCATTAAAATTGTTAGGTGAGTTTTCATAATTAGCTTCAAAATCGTTAAACAAATGATTTCAACTTTTATTGATCTCTAAATCAAACGGTTGTTTTTTGATTTAATTATTGAAGTCGCTAATATCATCATCCTATCTCAATCAATATTTCATTTTTACTCAAAATCAATTTTAAGCCGTTCATTAGATTCAATTTGCTTTAAATTAGCAGAACATTTTAATAATCAAATTCAACCATCTAATGAATACCTTTAAGCTTCTGTTGGTTATGCTTGCATGCTGTTTTGCAGGATTTCTTTCGGCGCAAAGCGTTTGCAATGAAAATGGGAATCTGATAATTTATTCCAATTACGATGGCGGAATTGTGAC
>CAXNGM010000275.1:0-3945 GCA_964201695.1 Bacteroidia bacterium
AGCAAGAATTTGTCTGTAAAAAGTTAAATCGAATTGCCCTTTCAAACGAATGATATAATCGAAAATACTTTCGCCCGATAAGGGGAAATCAATGGCAACTCCTTCGATGTTTAGGTTTGAATTTGATGAAAATGCAAAGGATGAATTTAACATCAGTGTTACACTGAGGCAGCCCGAATTCAATAAGAAACGTCTTCGATTCATAGTTCAATTCGGTTAGATTTCAATTGCATTTTAGTGTCCATTTTACTCAGGTAAATTTGATTAAATATTTGACACTAATTGAGATTGTTTGTTCGCAATTCCTTCAAAGTTTATGCTTATTTATAGAGGGTCTCCAAACTTTATCCAGGGAAGAACCCTCGCCTGTGTTCGTTCCTGATTTTCGTTACCCGCATAAACAAGGTGTTTTGCAAAATTTGCAGAAGGATGGGTGGCCTCGAAATAGGCTAATCCTTTGAACTGCTCATTGAGGATTGTTTCAGACGATTTAATCTCGAATAAATGAAACTTCCCATTATCCAAATAAAGCATATCAATCTCATTTCCGGTTACATCGCGCCAAAACCAGATATCGTGAAGCGTATTTGAATGATTCATTCGTTTCACATATTCGGCAACCATCATATTTTCGAAAAGATTTCCTTTCAATGAATGGGTTAATAGATCTTCAGCATGTTTAATTCCAAGCAGATAGCATAATAATCCGGTATCATAAAAATAGATTTTCGGAGTTTTAATAAGGCGTTTGCCAATGTTCTCAAAATACGGTTGATGCGTAAAGACAAGATAACTACTCTCCAAGGCGGAAATCCAAGATTTGATGGTTGGTTGAGATACACCGCAGTTGTTTGCCAAAGAACTGTAATTAACCAACTGCCCCACCCTACTTGCAAGCAAACGTAAAAACTTTTTGAAAAGCGAGATGTTTTTCAATTCAATTAGTTCGCTAACATCACGTTGAACGTAGGTTTGGACATAATTGTAATAAAATGTTGCAGGTTCAATGTTACGGTTAAAAATTGCAGGATAAAAACCTTTTACTAAGGCTGAAAGAGGATCTGCGTCAAGGAAACCTTCCGATTTTAATTCCTGGAAATCGAGGGGCAGGAGTTGAAAAAGGGCGACCCTTCCAGCCAAACTCTGTGTGATATTTTGCATTAATTGGAAGTTCTGAGAGCCGGATAAAATAAATTGGCCCATCTTCCCAGAATCGTCAACGATAGTTTGAATGTATGAAAAAAGTGATGGTACTCGCTGAGCTTCATCGATGATCACATATTCGGAGTACTGTTTTAAAAATGCATTCGGGTCTTTGGTTGCGAACTCTCTAACGTCCGGTTTTTCCAAACTAACATACCTGTAATTTGGGAAAGCGTTTTTCAACAAGGTCGTCTTTCCCGATTGCCTTGGACCCGTAAGAGCTACGACTGGATATTTACCCAGCAATTCTATTATGGAAGCAACAATCGTTCTATGAACATTCATAATGCAAACATCGGAAATATATTGGATTACCCGACACTCAACTTTGAATTATCTGGCTTACAACTTTGAATTATCCGACTTACAACTTTGAATTATCCGGCTTACAACTTTGGATTATCTGGCTTACAACTTTGGATTATCCGGCTTACAACTTTGGATTATCCGGCTTACAAATTGGATTATCTGAACTACAACTTTGAATTTTGAATCATCCTAAAATCTGAATCCTATCCCGAGGTTCGCTTTAAAGCTCACTCGGGATTAATCATTTCTAAGCTTCGGAAAATTCCTCAGCAAGAACTGATTAACTTTCCACTAAAAAACTAAATCCTTATCAACCGAAAAACTTTGCGGAATGAACCCGATTCACAAACAAGCAAATACGTTCCGGACGCCAGAGCAGAAGCATTCAATTGAATATCGAAATGTTTGGTTTCTGATTGTTTGATTTCCTTTAATAATAAACATCCATTGGAAGAAAACAAGCTGAGACTCAGATGCGAATCGGTGGAAATTACTTTAAGTTGCGTGAAACCGTTTGTTGGATTGGGAAATAAGGTAGCTTCGGGTAAATCGTTGTTCGAATGCGAACTCCAATTGCGAGTTGTATCTTGATTGCTTGTTTCTGAACTGTTGCTTTCTTGCAATGTAACGGAATTGGCAGGATTCGATTCAACGTCTCCGGGTGTTTGATCTTCTAAAAACGTATTGGCTTTATTGCGATTGACAAGACCTGTTTTACTTAAAACTTCATACAATTTCGATTCGTTGCACGCAGTCAAAAGCGGGGAATCGGATACTTGTTTCTTCCGTTCTAACACTCCCGAAGTAATGATTGTGTAACGCGCGCGCTCCGCTTTGGGTACTTTCTGCATTTTTGATTTTAACTGGACATCCTGTTCTTCGTAGCACATAAAACCCGTGGAAAGAAATTTTCCTTGGTGTGAAACATAGGTTGGAAAACTGAACCCCTTGATTGTATTAAGTGGTTGCCAGAGTGATTCTATTTCGGATACCTCGTCAAAAACACCCATCCATGCATTGTGATTGGAAATTTGTCCTGAGATGGAATGAACTTCGCCCGCACTGCTCTTAAAGTTGAGTATGTTGGTAAACTCCCCGCCTATCAATTTTGAGCCATCGGGGAGCATTTCCAAGAAACGCGCATTGGTAGAAAATGCCCCAGTTTTTTCCACCTGATAGTGAATATCTACAAGCCGTCCGGAATCATCCAAGGCGAACCAAGCGATGCCCGAACTGGATCCAGAGGGCTTTGAACTTGTTTCTTGGCTGCTCGAAACGTTGTCGTTACTGATGTAAAACTCGGAGCCGAAACTGGTCACGACATTCAGATTTCCTTGTGCATCGAAATCAGCACCACAAATCGGATGCGCCCATCTTCCTCCAAATTGCTTTGTCCAAACAAAATTTCCATTTGCATCAAAAACCATTACGTAGCCCGAATGATTATTTACACTATTTATTTGCTGCACATCGGACCCCGAATAAACAAGCACTTTGTCTTTGATTAAGGTGCTGAAGAAATAGGGGTTTTGATCGGGAGAAACTTTAACGCGAGGCTTCTTGTTGTAAAAGTGTTGAGGAACGTCAGATTTAAAATATTTCTGCCAAAGAACTTCGCCGCTTTGAGAAAGTTTCAATAGAAATTCACTTGTTGAAGAAACGGAATCGGATTTCTGAATTTGATCTCCTGTAAATCCTTTGGTGTAATATCCCGCATAATAAATATTACCCGAGCTATCGGCTGCAATTGAAGGAGCTTCAGCCCAGGAGGCTAGCTGACTTTTAGTCCAACGCAAATTTCCTTGTTTGGAGTAATTCGCGATAAAACACCCATTTCCGCCGGAGTGCTTTTGAATCTTTCCATCGTTGGATGGATAAATAAAACCCGAGTCCATAAATCCCGAAACGGCAACTCCTCCATCGGGTAATAAAGTCATGCTTTGGATTCGAGTGTCTTTTGAACTGAGAAAAGGCAAGCCCCAAAGTACTTTGCCCTTGCTTGAAATTTTAATTAAAAATCCCGCAACATGGTTTGGTGCTTTGAAGCGTTCTTTTATGCCAGGAACTTCCATCCAACCCGAATAAATTCCGCAGGCATAAACATTCCCTTCTTTATCGGTTTCGAGTCCTGCCAAATCGACGTCTTGGAATCCTTTTATAACGAATGCCCAATCGGGCTTGGGAACTTCAGCCCAAATGAGAATCGGAATGAACAAGAAAAAAAGCAGAATCCCTTTGTTCATTCTAATAAATAATAACGTGCTAATTACTAGGTAGATTCACGAAATACATTCCGACTTTCCCTTTGTTTTTGGCTTCTATTTCTCCACGAAAAATACAGGAATAGGTGGAGCTAATTCGATCGTATGTTGCTTGACTGATATTAATTTGGCCTGCTTCGCCGGAAGATTCCATGCGGGAAGCGAGATTCAC
>CAXNGM010000276.1:0-3927 GCA_964201695.1 Bacteroidia bacterium
GATCCGCCATTTATTTCAAGAACTCCATTAACAATTTGGTATTGAAGTGATTTTAAATCCTTTGCCGAAGCACTGATTCCGGGTTCGTTCGATTGATTAACATAAACATCTACATCGCCATTTATTTTAAGTGATGTAAATGGTTCTAACACTTTGCGTTCTAAACTACCTTGGGCGTTAACTGTGTTAATGCCGAGAATAAGAGCCGCAGCAAAAAAGAAGGAAATCGTTTTCATAATTCGAATGTTCTTAGAGGTTATCAAACCTAAGAAGTAATTAAGAACTTCTTAGTTACATCAGTGTTTTAAATTTTACCTATTTATAAACCATGTCACTCATTGTCAATGACATAAAAATCATTTTCAAATTCAATGTGATAAAACGATTTACAAAACAACACATTTCTTCAATAAAAAAACGCTCTGCTTCCTAAGAAACAGGGCGTTGTGACGTTCGTGTTTTTTAATGCGTCGTTCTACTGAAGGCAAGAGATCCAATACTAAAGCCCGTAACGCGACTTCCTTCATCTGTTTTCTCGCGTTCAATGTTAACCGTTCCACGAGTTAAGCGCTCAATGTTGCGGTAACTGGTTTCAGCCAAACCTTCTGTTCTGATTTCATTGAGTGGCTTCTCGATTTCTTGTTTTTGCTTCTGAAACAGGCTTTTAGCTTTGGCGATGAAGAATTCTTTCGGTGTTAAAAATTCTTGGGTATTAGATACTTTAGAACTATTTGCAAGCACTTGAATGTTATTTTCGGGTGCAATGGTCATATATTCGAATGGCAATTCAACTACGGGAATCGATTGTGCTTTCAGTGAAGGCAAAAGAGCAATACTTTCTTGTAATTGAACAGTTGGAACTTCTTGCCGATTTGGAACTTGATTTTCCTCTTTGGGCGAAATAGGTAAATGAGGATTTAAAACTTTTGGTTCAATGGGAGATTCAATAACAGGTGAGATAATCTTTGGTTGAACTGGACGAACCTGTTGAATGCTGTCGGGCTGTATGCTCGCTATTCCTAAATCTGATTCGCCTTTTTTAATGAAAAGAGAATACGCGCCAAACAATAGTGCAAGTGAAGCAGCAACGGCAATCCAACGCGACCATATTAGAAAAACTCGGGCACCTCCATTATGCTGATACAAGGACGCTTTTTCTTCAAACACAATGTGTTCTTGCGGCGAGACTGTCTTTTGAAACGCTTTCCACTGGAGTTGTTTGCTTGGATCATTTTGCAAACTTGCTTCAAATGCTGATTGTTCTCTTTCGCTAAGCAGGCCTTCGAGGGCTTTTACAGCCAAATCATCAAAACTTCCTTGGGGTTGAAATTGCTTTTTGAGGAATGACTTGGCGGAAAATTCAATGTCCGAATCTTGCTGAATAAATACATTAGCAAAAGCATTGAATTCCTTGTTCCAATGTGGGTTTTGATTGATAAAATAATCGAGTTCTTTCTTCTCGGCAGCAGTAATTGTTTTATCGTAAAATGCGATACACAAACTTTCGAAGCGTTCTTTAATAGCAGCCTCGTCTTTGTGCAATCGGTGTTTAAAGTCTGCCGAAATGATTTCATCCGAAGACAAAGTAAACTCCATCAAATTGTCGACATCCGTTTGCAATTCAGGATATTGCTCCATAAAAAGTAGTAGCTCTGCAGTATCCTCTGCGCTGAGATTTCCTTCTGCATAATCGAGCAGCCAGGCTTCGTAATTGCTGAAATTGATCCGATTCATAAAACCACCTCCATTCGAACCAAATAATTTTTCAGAAATACGCGTGCTCTGAAAATATACACTTTCACTTGACTCTCATTCAATCCTGTAATTCGACCAATTTCATCGTAGGAATACCCTTCGTAATCGCGAAGCAATATTACCGAACGTTGATCTTCAGGAAGTTTGGAAATGGCTTCATTCAAAACACGCTTCAAGTCAAATTCGGGATCTTTTGATGAATCGGGAATAAGGTTTAATTGAGTATCAGTAGGCTCTAGGCGTTTCTTTTTACGAATGCTCTCCAACATAATTCGGTAAGCGGTTGTAAACAGATACGATTTCGCTTTTTCAAATGAAACTTCGGATGCTTTAAGCCAAACCCGCTCGAAAGTATCCTGCACAACATCGCGGGCTTCGTCCTCATCGCGTATGTTCTTGAGAATGAAACGGTAAATGTTATCAGAAAACTGATCGACGCTTTGATTGAATTCAGCTACAGTCAATTGAATGGTATCTTTTGCGATTAAGAGTCTTGCAAGCTGCACTAAGTTACAGCGAAATGAAAATAAAAGAAGATTTCTCTTTGGAAACGATTATAAATTTAAACTTCTTAATGTGGATTTAACCCGTTTGGAGTATTTGATATTTAGTATTTTCGTCGACATGAATTTTATTCATTGAATCATCAATTTTCGGATGAATGCAATTGAAATTACACAGGCAAACACATGAATGAGACAATATTAATTACTGGTGGATGTGGGTTCGTGGGAACAAACATCGCGCTTAATTTAAAAATGGATTACCCTGAATCACGAATTTTGGTTTTGGATAATCTGAAAAGAAGGGGTTCCGAATTAAATATTTCCCGTTTGCTTGATGCTGGAGTTGAGTTCTTTCACGGTGATATTCGAAACAAAGAAGACTTTGACCAAATTGGCGAAATATCCATATTGATTGAAGCTGCAGCTGAACCATCTGTATTATCGGGCATTAATTCAACTCCCGATTATGTAATTAATACAAACCTATCGGGAACAATTAACTGCTTGGGTTATGCATCAAAATACAAAGCAAAATTCATTTTTCTCTCAACAAGTCGTGTTTATCCAATTTCAAATCTTTCCAAGATAAACTACACGAAAGGCGAAACACGCTTCTTAATAAATGAGGAGCAAAGCCTTTCGGGAGTTAGCAAACATGGAATTGCCGAAAATTTCCCAATGGATGGCGCCCGTTCTTTTTATGGAGCCAGCAAATATGCTTCTGAGTTATTTATTCAGGAATTCTCAGAGTTTTACGGTTTGAAGTCAATCATTAATCGTTGCGGCGTTTTAACCGGACCTTGGCAAATGGGAAAAATCGATCAAGGCGTTGTTGTTTTGTGGCTTGCCAAACATTTTTGGAATAAAGAGTTAAGCTATATAGGATTTGGAGGACAAGGACTTCAACTAAGAGACATTCTGCATATCAACGATTTATATGCATTAGTAAAAATGCAACTTCGGGATTTCTCGAAGTTTGAAGGGCAGATTTTAAATGTTGGAGGTGGAAACGAAGTGAGTGTTTCATTATTAGAACTTACTTCATTGTGTGAAGAAATTACAGGAAATAAAATTAAAATTCATCGAGTTGAAGAGAACAGAGCAGCCGATATTCCAATTTACATTACTGACAATTCTAAAATTCAATCAATTTGTGATTGGAAGCCCGAGTCAAGTTCAAGGACAATTTTAATTGATATATTTGACTGGGTTAAAAAGAATGAAAATAGTGTGAAAAAACTTTTAAGTTAATCATGAAAATAGCAGTAATTACGGGTTCTTCGGGACTAATTGGAGGGGAATCGGTTGAGTTTTTTGCGGATAAGTTTGATTTGATCATTGGAATTGATAATAACCTTCGCGCTTATTTTTTTGGAGACGAGAGCTCTACTGAATGGAACCGCAATAGATTGCAAGAAAAATTTTCGAATTTCAAGCCGCATAATTGCGACATTCGAAATTACACCGATTTAGAACGCATTTTTCAGGAATATGGAAAAGACATTCAATTGGTTATTCATACTGCTGCGCAACCAAGCCACGACTGGGCGGCAAAAGAACCACTAACCGATTTCAGTGTAAACGCAACGGGAACATTGAATATGTTAGAGCTTTCTCGTATTTATTGCCCCGATACGGTTTTCATTTTTACATCCACCAATAAAGT
>CAXNGM010000277.1:0-3919 GCA_964201695.1 Bacteroidia bacterium
GACGACACCAAGTTGGAAGTTCCATTTGCGCGCGATAATGGCTACCTCATTAAAAATAAACTCAACAAATTAGCACCGAGCGGAACTACGCCTATTGCACTTTCATTAGAAGCCTGTGCCAAAGATTTTCCTGATACAAAAGCCCGGAATATTGTATTGCTAATTACCGATGGTAAAGAGGAATGTGGAGGCGATCCATGTGCAATATCTGCGGCACTCCAAAGTAAAGGTATTGTTTTACGTCCGTTCATTGTGGGTGTTGGAAAGATGGATCCAGACATTATCAGCTCATTCAATTGCATTGGTAATTTTTATGATGCTTCTAGTGAGAGTTCTTTTAAACAAGTGTTGAATGTCATTATCACACAAGTATTAAATACCACTTCCTGCCAGGTTAATCTTCTCGACAAAAATGGGAAACCCACAGAAACCGATGTGGCCATGACTTTTTACGATCAAAAAACCAATCAAATAAAGTACAACCTTGTTCATACCATGAATAACCGCGGTGTGCCCGACACCTTGCGTATTGATGGCTTAAGCACGTATCGAATTGTTGCACATACATTACCACCGGTTGAGAAAAAAGACATTCAGTTAGTTGCTGGAAAACATACAGTAATTCCCATCGATGCTCCTCAAGGTTTTCTTAACTTAAAAGCAGGCGAAGGTGCAACCTACCGCGATTTGCAATGCATCATTCGTAAAGTAAATGAAATGCAAACCTTGGATGTAATGTCATTCAAAGAAACACGAAAACTCATTGTTGGCAAATACGATTTGGAGATTTTAACACTTCCAAGAACGTATCTCAAAGCGGTTGATATTGCTCAAAGCCATACAACTACCATAAAAATTGACGAACCCGGGACAGTTAACTTCCAACTACCATTGCAAGGTATTGCTAGTATATTACAAGAAGACAAGGGCATTGTGACTTGGGTTTGCAACCTCAACGAAAATACCAATCAAGACATCGTTCGTCTTCAGCCAGGAAAATACAAAGCTGTTTTTCGAGGAAAGGGCATTCGGGAAACACTTTTTACAATCGAAAAAAACTTCACCGTTCAACCGGGCACTTCGCAGCAAGTAGCCATTAAATAAAGCATATGGAAGAATTTACTTTTACAGATCAAAATGACACACGTTCAGGATTTGGAGCTGGATTGCTAGAATTAGGTCGCAGCAATCCTCAGGTTGTTGCTTTATGTGCCGATTTAATAGGATCACTTAAAATGGATGCATTTGTGAAAGAATTTCCTGAACGTTTCTTTCAATCCGGAATCGCTGAAGCGAACATGATTGGCATGGCAGCCGGAATGACCATTGGAGGTAAAATTCCTTTTACAGGAACATTTGCCAACTTTTCTACTGGCAGGGTGTATGACCAAATTCGTCAGAGTGTTGCTTATTCGGGTAAAAATGTAAAAATCTGTGCATCGCATGCCGGATTAACTTTGGGAGAAGATGGCGCAACTCATCAAATCTTGGAAGATATTGGGCTTATGAAAATGTTGCCTCATATGGTCGTAATTAATCCTTGCGATTACAATCAAACGAAAGCGGCGACTATTGCCATTGCAAGTTATGAAGGTCCGGTTTACTTGCGTTTTGGACGTCCAAAAGTTCCAAATTTCACTCCTGCTGATCAGGTTTTTGAGATTGGAAAAGCTGTCATTTTAAAAGAAGGAAAAGATGTAAGTATTTTTGCAACAGGACATTTGGTTTGGAAAGCATTGAAAGCAGCCGAAGAATTGTGGAAGCAAGGAATCGATGCTGAAGTAATAAATATTCATACCATTAAACCTCTCGATGAAGCGGCAGTCATTGCCTCGGTTAGTAAAACGGGATGCGCCGTTTCGGCCGAAGAACATCAACGCAACGGAGGTTTAGGCGATAGTATCGCTCAGGTGTTATCAAGAACACTTCCTCGCCCATTGGAAATGGTTGCCGTAAATGATAGCTTCGGCGAAAGCGGAACACCAGAAGAATTGATGGTTAAATACGGATTAGAAACTGCAGACATTGTAAAAGCTGCTGAATCCGCAATTCGCAGGCGTTAAACATTTCGGAATTACTGACCGGAGCTAAACATGGAAGAACACAGCGACCGGGAAATTCTTGAGCTTTTTGCGCAACCCGCAAGCCGCAATCGTGCGTTCAATATTCTTGTGCTGCAACATCAACAAAGACTCTATTTTCATATCCGAAAAATGGTCATCAACCACGACGATGCTGACGATTTGTTGCAGAATGTATTCATCAAAGCATACAAAGCCCTCGATAATTTCAGAGAAGACTCGAAGATTTACACTTGGCTGTATAAAATTGCCACCAACGAGTGTATAACATTCCTTAAATCAAAAAAGAAACGATTTACCATACCGATGGTAGATGTTGAATACCAGCTTGCCCAAAATTTGGAGACCGATGTCTATTTCAGTGGCGATCGAATTCAAATGAAATTACAACAAGCTATTTTAACCTTACCCGAAAAGCAACGTTTGGTTTTCAATTTGAAATATTTTGAAGAAATGAAATATGAAGAAATGTCAGAAATATTAGGTACTTCGGTGGGTGCATTAAAAGCTTCATTTCACCATGCCGTAAAAAAGATTGAAGAATTTATCAAACGCGATTAAACCAAAATACACCTTAAGCATCAGAAGCACATCATGAAAACGGAAGAAACATCGGAATTTGATTTTGAAGGTATGCCAAAGGAGAATCCATTTGCGGTTCCTGCTGGTTACTTCGATCGTTTTCCTGCAAACATTGCTGAACGCATTCATGAAGAAAACAAGGTAAAGCCACGAATCCTGTTTTTACGTCCATCAACACTCGCCGCAGCAGCTGTTTTTCTTATAATTGCGGGAGTTTTAGGGTATCGTTATTTCACTGATTCTACTAATGAACTGACCAACGAAGAAATTTCAACGTATGTCTACCAAGAAGGAATTATTGATGAAGTAGAAGTGGACGAACTGATTGAAAACCCTCACTTCGCCCTAAATTCCGATACCACAACCTATCAAAATTCCGATACCGAAAAAACCGAAATTCAAAACTATTTACTCGAAGAAGGAATCGAGGATTCAGATATTATTAACGAACTCTAATTCAATAATCATGAGATCCGCTATTATCATTTTACTATTCAGCTTGAGCATTCCATCCATAGCTCAGAAAGACAAAGTTCGCGATCGAATAAAATCACAACGCATCGCTTTCATTACCGATCGCCTTTCTCTCAGCTCGGAAGAAGCTCAAAAATTTTGGCCGGTTTACAATCAATACACGGACGAATTGGAAGGCATCAAAAGAGAGATGAATAAACTTCGCAGGTCCACCAACGACAATTTAAAAAATCTCAGTGAGAAAGAAATTGAAAAAGCATTGGATGACGATATTGTAAGTCAGCAAAAAATGGCTGATATTCATCGTCGTTTTCAAACTGAATTAAAGAAAGTGATTACCGTTCGAAAAATTGCTCAACTATACAAAGCCGAACACGATTTTAAATTAACCTTGCTCAAGCGCGTGGGCGAAAAGGGGAGACAAGGCCCACCTCCCCCTCCGGAAGAAGAAATGTAAATATTTTGAACCATCGCAAAATGAGAGAGCGCTTTTCGAAGAAATTCGATGGCGCTTTTTTATTTGTGCATTTGAGAAAGCTGAATACTTTGTTGATGTTTAGAAAACAAGTAAGTGCTGAACTTATGATTTTAGCGATTGCAATACGATTGTTCATCAATGTGTGAATTTTTCAAATGTTGTCCCATTAAAATTAGATGCCCCATTTTCGTTCGTTCCAAGCCAAATATCTCCTTTGTTGTCTTTGTAAATGCTTAGAAACAATTGATTTTCTCTATTCTGTTTGCGATCCTTTTACATTAAAAAAATGCTCAAATTATCTGGA
>CAXNGM010000278.1:0-3878 GCA_964201695.1 Bacteroidia bacterium
AAATAAGCTTTAGCAGCAACTTCAGGACCTTCACCACCTGAACAAGAAACAATAAAAAACGCGATTAATGAAAAAGCAATTAAACTTAGTGTATTTTTCATAGTTGAATTATTTTGGTGATGCAAATCTCCCTTGATTTTTCGGAATACGCAATTTTATTTTAACATAAATTAACAGAACAAATTCTGCCAAATGCATGATAAGTAATTTCAGAATTGTTTAGCCAATCCGTCCAATAACATTCCGAAGAAATTACCCAGTGGCTTCTCCACCATCATGCGTAAAAAGGCATTTACTTCTCCATCAAATTGTATTCTTGATTCTGAATTTTCTCCAGCTGCTTGAATTTGTACTTCCAATGTAAACGGAAATGGAACTTTACCATGCGAACTCATCATGATGGACGAACTTGCTGTTTTATTGGTGATTTTCATGCCTAACTCAGCCATGCCTTTAATCATGAACTGACAAGATTCTTCATCGGATGTCCAATTGATAACTTGCTCTGGCATGAGCTTTTGCATATTGTTCATGTCCGATAAAAACGCAAATACTGCTTCTGGCTTAGCGTTTACAGGTTTCCAATCAGTTTCCAATTTCATATCAAGCAATTTTTAACGAGGAACCCCAAGATTCAGGATTGTCTTTCCAACTTTTTAATAATGCTATTTCTTCCGCAGCAACGTATTTCTTTTCTACGGCTTCGTCCAACAAACTATCGTAGTTGCTTAAGCTATAAAACACACATTTTTCGTCTTTGAAATTTTGCTGTGCTAAATCAAATCCATAATCGAAAATGGATACAAGTCCTTTTACAATGCAGCCGGCTTCTCGTAAGGATTTCACTGCTTTGATGCTGCTTTTTCCGGTAGAAATTAAATCTTCAACAACAATAATAGTTTGACCTGGCTCAATTTTACCTTCTACCAAATTTTCCATTCCATGGCCTTTCGATTCGGAACGAACATACACAAATGGAAGTCCTAATTCTTGAGCAACCAATGCACCCACAGCAATTCCGCCAGTGGCTACACCTGCAATAACATCAGGCTTTTCGAACTTATCGGTTATTAAATGAACCAACTCCTGACGAATAAATGTACGAACTTTCGGGTACGATAAAGTTAATCGGTTGTCGCAATAAATAGGCGACTTCCAACCTGATGCCCATGTAAATGGTTTTGTTGGCTGAAGTTTAATCGCTTTAATTTGCAAGAGAAATTCTGCCAACTGGGAGGCAGTATCAGATTTGTAAATCATGACGCAAAAATACTCCGTTTACTGGAATCAAAAAGCCTTATTTTTCAACAATCCACAAGGTATTCATCAACAATTAGATAAAGTGATTGTATGTCCTGGCAGCGATTTAAACGCTTTGCAAGTGGCAATTTCACTGTTAAAAAATTCGGAAGACGATTATTGTCAGATATTTATGCCGGACATCGACTTTGAATTTGGTTTAGAACTTTTGAAAAAACACCTGCATTTCATCATGGCGGCAGGTGGTATTGTTGAAACGCCCGATCATCAGTCTCTTTTTATTCACCGCTTAGGATGTTGGGATTTACCCAAAGGCAAAGTGGAACCAAACGAATCGTTACCCATTGCGGCTCAACGCGAAATTGAGGAAGAAACTGGAATTTCTGATTTGAAAAACGCAGGTGAACTCTGCCGAACTTGGCATACTTACTCGCACAAAGGGAAACAAGTGTTGAAAGAAACAGTTTGGTATGTTTTCAAAACCAGTAAAGCTTGGCAAACGATCCCTCAAACCGAAGAGGATATTTTTGAAGCTACATGGAAATTGCCTAATCAATGGAGCGAAGTGGAAGCGAACACCTATCCTTCCATTTTGGATGTGCTTGATTGTCGCAAATCCATTACTTCATTTTAATTAAGTTCAAAAACGCATCTTCAACTCCGGTTTCAGGTCCTTCTGCTGGATTTTGAAATACATTTCCATAGCGGTCGAGTAAAAAAAACTGTATCCGATTTACTTCCTGAAAAATTGCATCCAATTGAACTCTGCAACTTTCCATACTTCCTAAAATGATGTCTGGAGTATTTTTAAGCAGCGAAACTTGGTCTTTTTTTGCGACATCGTTTACTATTGCAACAAACCGCATTTCCTTTCCATACTTCGAATGTAATGCATGTAACTGTTTTATTACTAATTGCGAATTCATCGAATAGTCGGGCAGCAAAGCAACATAAATTGGTTTGCCTTTCATTGCAGACAAACTGAAATCTGACTCCGAATTCAAACACCAAAATTGAATATCTGGAAACTTCTTGCCTTTGATTTGCGAACTCCAACGTTTCGATAAACGTTCGGCTTCATTTTTCACTATCGGATTACAATTCGGCTTGCTAATTAATTGCAAAAGCAATGAATATGTATCTTCCAAACGCAATTCCCGAGTCGTAGAAATCTGGCTTAAGTCATATAAAACAAGCCAATCAAGGAGTTGCGGATTGGAAATAAATGTATCTCGCTGAAATAAATTTTGCAAAGAATCGAGATGTTGATGTTGAATTGCTTCTTTGTAAAGTCTTGCATTTTTACCTTGAATTCGAACCAACAAATCATTATCAAAAACTGCTAAAAATGCACGTTGCCATGCGGGATTTTCTGGAGCAGGCACTTGAACTGAAAAGCTTCGTTTGAAAAGTTCCACTTGAGGAAGCAAACCGGAAGCAACATCCAAATCATTACATATATATGTTCCCCATTGTTTAAAATAGGGATCTGTACTTTCTAAAGCGGCAAGCCGTGCAGAATCTGAAATTGACAACAAGCGTTTTTTATCGGAATACAATCGTCTGCTTTTATAAAATCGATTGAGTTCATCATCTATCAATGTATTTAATTCTGCAATGCGGGCATTTCGATTAAACACATCGTTAGAAAGTGTAAATGTCGATTTTGCTTTATCAAAGTGTAAATCAATCGTATCGTTTATGGGAACATACACTTCCATACTAAATGATAAATCGGGCGAAAAAACCTCCACATAAACGGCCAAATCCGATCCTTCTAACTTCAATAATTGAACACCATTAGAATCGAGTTCGACTTGTTGGTCGGTATTCTTGGAAAACAAGAAGGTGTTTTGTGTGATTTGAATTTTAGAACCAGCAAATCCAGGAAAATTCAAACGTAAAAATGCATTGTTCTGACCCTGAACTATTGAAAAGGCCAATACAAAAGCAATGAAAAAATTACTTTTCAAAACGAATCGCTTGCGGAACAAAAGGCTTAACATCTCCCCCATTACGAAATATTTCACGGATTATTGTAGAACTTATTGCAGCATGCTCGGGCAATGAAACTATAAACAGGGTTTCAATTTCGGGATTCATCGAACGATTCATCATCGCAATGCTTTGCTCGTATTCGAAATCGGTGGAGTTCCGTAATCCTCTTAAAATAAATTGTGCGTGTTTCTTTTTGCAAAAGTCGATGGTTAACCCTTCATAACTTTCTACGTGAATTGTTGGACAATCCTCAAAAATTTCAGTAATCCAAGCCATGCGTTGATCAAGGGAAAACATGTTGGATTTAGTACTATTTGCGCCCACCGCAATAATAATTTCATCGAACAAGTGCATACTTCTGCATACAATACTCTCGTGACCTATGGTAAAAGGGTCGAATGATCCGGGAAAAATAGCAATGCGTTTCATACAATTTTCAAGATGGGTGCTTGTTGAAAAAAGGAGAAGTGAACTTTTCCGTAATTCCGCGTTTCGGAATAACCTGGAATATGCTTTAGAACTACCGAAGCGGGATGTTCAATAATATACCATCCATCTTCCGCTAAAATATGCAAGTCTAAAATCTCGTGTGTAATTTTTTCGTGATCGGGATATTCGTA
>CAXNGM010000279.1:0-3875 GCA_964201695.1 Bacteroidia bacterium
ATAATCTCCGCTAATAAAGGCTTATAGCTTGTCCATGTAACAACCAATGCTTGAATTTCTTCCCATTCGGCAGCTGTTCGGATGATTCCCGCAGGAGGCACATCGCTGATTGTTTGTGCTTTAGTAATTCCAATTGAAACTAAAATAGAGATAACCAGAATAATTTTCGTGTAGATTTTGTTCATGTTGAATTAAATACTTTGTGCAAATAAAATAAAAAAATAGATTGCTATAGATCCTCATCCCCAAACCAGTCCTCAATATCGCGACGTTCCTTTTTGGTTGGTCGGCCTGTTCCGCGATCTCGCCAAACAAAGGTTAGCTCTTTCATGCGAGCAATGCTTTTGTATTCTTCTTCGGATGTTAAATCTTCCATATACAAAGCGACATCTTTGGCAGCAACGCGGTTTTGCAGCAAAGCTGTGACCCGAATTGTTTTTTGTAACTGAGCAAGTTGAACGGTAAAGGTCTCCCCTTCTTTCACATCGCGCGATGGCTTTACATTATCGCCCAAAAATTTCACCTTTCCGCCCTTGATGGCATCGATAGCCATGGAGCGTGTTTTGAAAATCCGAACGGCCCATAAGTATTTATCGATGCGAACACCCATGATTAATAGCGGCGTTCTTTCCAGGCCGATTTCGATTGAACTTGGGAAGTTGTTTGTACAGGTGATTGTTGTGAATTTTCTCTATCCCAAGCAGCAAAAATAGCAGCTAATTCAAGCTCTTCCTCACTTGCTGCTCTTTCCAAATATTCAGGCTTGAAAAAATGTTTCACGAAATTAGTATCGAAATTTCCAGATATAAAGGCCTCGTGTTGCAGTGCAAAGCGACAAAACGAAAGGGTTGTTTCGATTCCTGCAACCTGATAATCGTCAATGGCGCGAATCATTTTACTAATTGCAGCATTTCGGTCCTCGGCATGCACAATAAGCTTACTAATCATCGGATCGTAATAGATAGGAATATCCATGCCTTCCTCAAAACCTCCATCAACACGAACTCCATTTCCCAGAGGCAATTGATACACCGAAAGATTTCCGATATCTGGAAGGAAATTATTGGCAGGATCTTCAGCATACACGCGCACTTCCAATGCATGACCATTGATTGTTAAATCTTCTTGTTTGAAACTTAATACTTCTCCTCGGGCAACAGAAATTTGTTCTTTCACCAAATCTTTTCCAGTAATTAATTCCGTTACAGGATGCTCCACCTGCAAACGCGTATTCATTTCGAGGAAGTAAAAATTCAGATTATCATCAATCAAGAACTCCACAGTTCCAGCTCCTACATAATCGCAGGCTTTGGCCACAAGCACAGCACATTCACCCATGGCTTTGCGAAGCTCGGGAGTTAAAACAGCCGATGGAGCTTCTTCAATAACCTTCTGGTGACGACGTTGAATGCTGCATTCGCGCTCAAACAGATACACGCAATTTCCATGGGTATCGGCCATGACCTGAATTTCTATGTGACGAGGTGATGTTACGAAACGCTCGATGAATACAGAACCATCGCCAAATGCAGAGGTTGCTTCAGAGATAGCCAATTGCAATTGCTCATTAAATTCCTCGCTACGCTCTACAATACGCATCCCTTTTCCACCGCCACCTGCAGAAGCTTTAATCAATATGGGAAACCCAATTTCTTTCGCAATTTCGCGAGCTGCATCCACATCACTAATTGCTTCTTCTGTACCTGGAACAAGTGGTATATTATACGCTTTTGCAGCTGCTTTGGCGGCCAATTTAGAACCCATCATTTCCATTGCTTCGGGCGAAGGACCAATAAACGTAATGCCAGCCTCTTTCACAGCACGGGCAAAACCAGCATTTTCTGAAAGAAATCCATAGCCGGGATGAATGCCATCAACGCCTAATTCTATACATACTTCAAGAATTTTATCGCCTCGAAGATATGACTGACTAGAAGCGGCTGGCCCAATGCAAACTGCTTCATCTGCATAACGAACATGCGGAGAATTTCGGTCGGCTTCCGAATAAACGGCAACTGTTTGAATGCCCATTTCACGTGCTGAACGCATAACACGTAAGGCAATTTCACCACGATTGGCAACTAATATCTTTTTCAATGGGAAGGAGCTTGTGTGTGGATGATCTTAAAATGCGAAACAACATTGTCTTGCTTCAATGCAAGAATATAAATGCCTGCTGGAAATTCTGAAAAATCAATCGATCCTGATTTCTTGAAAGTTCGGGTTTGTATAAGCTGTCCGGTTGCTGCAAAGACAAATACTTCCTTAGACTTATCGGATTGAAAATCAAGTGTTAGATTATCTATAACCGGATTGGGAAAAAGAGAGAGTAATTCGGATTCAATCGCATCTATTCCTGTATAATTAACAAATTCACTAGTTGCAGAACATCCATTTTCATTTGTAATTCCCAATGAATATTCTCCTAAAGTAGTCGCTTCTATACTCGATGCATTTGCCCCTAGAATGGGATTCCCATTTAAGTACCATTGATAAATACCTGGTGAATTGGTTGAAAAAACACCATTTAATAAAGTAATGATAGGTATTTCGGGGGAATCGAGAACTTGAATCGACGTTTGTATCAATGTATCCGAAAATAAGGTATTTGATGCTATAATTTGAACAGAATAACTACCTGCATTTGGATAAGAAACCTGCGGATTTATTTCCGAAGAACTTGCAGGAATTCCACCTTCAAACGACCATGAGTATGAGGTAGCATTGTTACTTGAATTATTAAATTGAATAAGTGAATTGTTACACAAAACATCAGATTGAATTGAAAAACCTGCATTCGGTAACACTACAATTGGATTGGAACAAATTCCCGAAACCTTAACATTATCCAAATAAATATTATTTCCGCCAGCATTGTAGGTTTCGAACCTCACTTTAATGGAAGGCAATCCATCCCAAGCAGATAAATTGAGATTAAAACAATCAGGCCCTGTACTTGAATTGGTACACCAGGAATTTGATGAGGTTGGAACAAAATTATTGGGAAAAATAGTACCTGTCACGAAAACACCCTGACCATTTTCGCCCAAGGATAAAACTCTTTGCCAATTAGAACCTTGGTCAGAACTAACGGAAATAATCAAGGAATCGGTAATGGTGTTCACTCTTCTACGATGAGCATATTCGAAATACAAGGAATTGAGCGTTGTTTCTGTTAATGAAATTGAAGGACTTATTAAATAATCGCGTTGTCCAGCATTTCCTTGATTATTGAATATCTGAACCGATGCTGCATTTGTTCCTGGGGATGTTCCAATTATTGATGAAATTTCCCAACTGTTTAACATATCAGGATTTTGGATACTCCAACCAGCATTTTGAAGAGATCCTGACTCGAAAGTTTCAGAGAAAACAGTGCGAGTTCCTGAATTATTTATATCAACAAACGATTGCAGTTCTAGCGTGTCGCTGCCATTTGAGTTTGAAACAATTAGTTTGACAGGAAATACACCCAACACATTGTATTGAACAAGAGGATTCTCTGATGAAGAGCTAGCGGGCGAACCTCCCGGAAATTCCCATGCAAAAACATCGGCATTTGATGAACTTAAATTCTGAAATTGAACAGAAATACCAGGACAACCTGATGGAGAGGCCGCATTAAAGGATGCAGAAGGAGGTGATAGCGTATCGCAAATATACTGTTGAACTCTTTGCAAAGCACCCAGTAAATTTAATCGTCGACTATTGTTAACCAGATTATTGAACGCACTTATTTGATCAGCTCCATCTAATAAATTTTGTTTGAAAATAAGAGCAAGATTAGCTGGATTTTCTTTGTAATCAATCATCATCTGCTCACAAGCAGCACTTACCATTAAACCAATTGCCCCTGAAACATGCGGCGAAGACAT
>CAXNGM010000280.1:0-3874 GCA_964201695.1 Bacteroidia bacterium
TTGACAACAGCTGCTATCAACTTCAAAGCTCATTTTGTTTCAACACTTGGAATTGATGAATTAAAGCCCTCGGTATTTCATATTTATCCAAACCCAACCTCTGAACATCTTACAATTAAACTAAAAGAAAATATTGGAAAGATAAATCAATTAAGTGTATATGATGTTCTGGGTAAAGAATACCATCTAGACAACAAACAAAATGGCACCACTGAGTATTGGATAAATGTTTCGTCACTTGGCCCAGGATTCTATCTAATAAAATGTCAAACCGATGATAGCAAATTATACCATGGAGAATTTATTAAACAATGACAAATAGCCAAGAATAGAAATGAAGCAAAGCCAGCCCTTAACAGCACCTACCCGAAAGGCGGGGTTTCGTGTTCCAAAGACAGTTTTGTGGTTAATCAAACATTAGTTTTTCAAATCAAGTTTTGAGCTAAAAATCCCGCCCTTCGGGTAGCTGCAAAACGTTAAGGGCAAGCTTAAACTGCGATTGCCTACTGCTCATGGCAATAAAAATATCTAATCACTGATAATCAGTACTTTTAAAAGCACTTTCACGCCTAGTGAATTTGAGAATCATGCCCAGACGTGATACCTTCTTTATCAACTTTGTATACGTTTGGACAATTAAAAACAAACACAAAAAATATGAGAAAAATTCTATTACTTCAGTCCGCTTTGCTAATTTGTTCAATTGGCTACTCTCAAACATTAAACTTTACTTTAGCTAATCCACAGCCTAACATAATGGAGGGTTATGGCGGAACATTTGCAAGCGGAGATATAGATGGAGACGGAGACTTAGACTTATTCATGACTCTAATAGCTCCTTGGACTAAACTTTATAAAAATGATGGAAATGGAAATTTCACAGAGCTAACTCACAATTTTCCTCGTTCAGCAGCTAGTCAAGCATTTTTTAAAGATTTAGATGGTGATGGAGATTTAGACTTATTTTTCTCTGGGAAAAATGAACTTGACCAGAAATTTGCAAATATTTATAGAAATAGTGGCTCTGGTACTTTTACACAAGTACCTAACGCTTTGCCTGTATTTATTAAAGGAGCTGCAATTGCTGATGTAGATAATGATGGTGACCTAGACTTGGCAATTACAACTGCAACAACTGCTGGTATTTACCTTAATAACGGAAATGCAGTTTTCACGCCACAAGGAAATTCGGTTTTTACTCCAGTAGATGGAATTGTACAAATTATTGATATAGAAAATGATGGGGACCAAGATGTTATTATTTCTGGTTCAAATACTATTAAATTATATCAAAACGATGGTTCAGGCATGTATACTTTAAATACAAATTCAACATTCCCACAAATTTCTGCTGAAAGTATAGCTGTTGCTGATACAGACAATGACGGTGATTTAGATTTACTTATAAATGGCAATATTCAAAATTTATTATACATCAATAATGGAACAGGAGTATTTACAGCTATTTCGACCAATATTCAACAAACTTTTGCAGGGAATAATGCCTTTGCAGATTTGGATAACGATGGTGATCAAGATTTGCTAACTGTAGGAAGTCAAGCTGGGGGTTTGCCAAATATTTTCAATATTCTTTATAGAAATGATGGTAATAATAATTTTATTCAAACCCAAGTTTTAGGGGGTGAATATATAGCCGATTGTATACTAGATGATTTTAATGGAGATGGACTAAAAGATATAATTATACAAGGATTTGCAAATAATACAAATGTATATTGGAGTACTTCAACTGTTTTAAGTATCTCTGAACCAATAGTAACAAATAAAAATATAATTATTTATCCAAATCCAGCTCAAAGTATAGTCAATGTAAAAGCAGATACCAAACTTATTGGTTCTCTTTACGCTATTTATGACAATACAGGCAAAATAGTTTTTTCAGGAACAATAAATTCTGAAAATATTAGCGTTGATATGGGTAATTTATCTACAGGTATTTATTTGTTCAGTGTAGGAGAAAATGTGAAACAAACATTTAAAGTAATAAAGGAATAAGCCAGCCCTTAACAGCGCACAAGCGCAACCCGAAAAGGGTATGCGCCTGTGCGCGGCACGTTATGGGAAAGGCTATTATCTTCGCAACTTAAAACAAACCCCCAAAATATGAAAATGAAATCTTTACTTCTCACAATTGCAGCAATCGTAGGTATTACTGCAATAACAATTGCTCAAAATGTGCCTTCCTATGTGCCGACAGATGGACTTGTTGGTTGGTGGCCGTTTAACGGGAATGCAAATGATGAGAGCGGAAATGCGAATAATGGTGCTGTTAATGGCGCAACATTGTCACAAGATAGATTTGGTAATTCAGATAAGTCATACGAATTCAACAGAAACACCATACAAACAATTGATATTAACAATTCTAATTCTCTCGATAGTTTGACTCAAATAACTATTTCTTTTTGGTTTAATATTGCCTCATATGGTATTATCGGAGCCAGTGGTCATAATCATTTTATAAATAAGTCTGATCAAAACAATCAACATCAATTTATAGTTGCGAATAATTTTACAGGGCTTTATTTTTATTACGGATCAAATGACAACATTTTTCAAACAAATGTTCTTCCTCAACTAAACCAATGGCATAATCTCGTTATAACATATGCCTATGATGGGAGTCTAGAAAATTCTTGGTGCAGATTCTACTTAAATGGTTTAATGGTGGATTCTTTTCAGACAACTAACGTTCTAAATATAACAAACTATGATTTACGATTTGGCACATTCGGAACACCTGACTATAATAGAGTTGATGGAACTATGGATGATATTTGTATATGGAATAGAGCAATTAACCAACAAGAAATCACATATTTGTTCGATGGAATAAGCTGTGCCAACAACACTTTAATTAGCCCAATAACAAATTACTTAACAACAGGAAGCACATCAACTTTCACTGCTTCCACATCAGACCCCAATCCTTCATTTGTTTGGCAAAGCGATTTTGGTCAAGGCTTTCAGAACTTGAATGAGTTCGGTAATTATTCAGGAACAAATACATCGACTTTGAATATTGCAAATGTTCAATTATCGGAACATAATCAACCAATCAGAGTAATCACAACATCTGGTGAATGCGTTGATACATCAGATGTTGCAACAATTTCAATTCTTGACACATGCGTAACTTCTATCAATGACACAACATTTATAACGGTTACTGATACACTATTAATTAATACTCTGATTACGGGTATTAATCCACCGAATAACTCAAACATTATCAAAGTTTATCCAAATCCATCGAATAGTCACATAACAATTGAATATGGTGATTTTGCAATTATGGATGGATATCAATTGAGAATAGAGAATTCACTTGGTCAAGAAGTCTTTCAAACAAGCATTACACAGCAAAGCGACTATTTAAGTCTGACAAATTGGGGCGGAAATGGACTTTATTTTGTCCGTATAATTGACCCGCAAGGTAATACTATCGACATCAGAAAAATAGTAATCCAATAGCCCATCCCATAACAGCACCTACAAGAAATTGGCGGCATCGTGCTCCGCAGAAAAATTTGTGGTGAATGAGAAATCCTTCTCCGCAAAGGCATTTCGGTAAAAACCCGCCAACTTCTTGTAGCTGCAAAACGTTAGAGGTAATGCCCCCAAAGTCATTTCGGAATGCCCTGACATAGTTAAGCAGGTAAAAGTGCGCTGGGATCGTCCAGGCGGCGAGGCAGCGTTTCGCAATTTACACGATAATGATTTAATTAAGCAGGATCGGCGAAAGAATGCGGATCGAAAAAAATAGCGGCCTATATTTTAGAAATAAGCACAATGCTCAATCGGTTTTTTTCGATGCGGGCTGAAGCATCGACTGGACTTGATCTTTTGGTTA
>CAXNGM010000281.1:0-3873 GCA_964201695.1 Bacteroidia bacterium
CCAAAAGATACTTCCCTGTATGATTTACCTCGCTATGTGGAAGAAGTGGAACAGGTGCGCATTGCCTTGAATTTGGACAAAAGCAACTTTTACCTTTTGGGACATTCATGGGGTGGGATTTTAGCCATGCAATACGCCTTGAAATACCAGGATAAAATGAAAGCACTCATCATTTCGAGTATGATGGCGAGCGTTCCTGAATATGGGGAATATGCCGACAATGTATTGGCGAAGCAAATGGATCCGGAAGTATTGGACAGCATTCGCGCCATTGAAAAGCGAAACGACTTCCAAAATCCGAGGTATATGGAATTGTTGACACCCCATTTTTACAACAAACATATTTGCCGATTGGAAGTATGGCCCGAACCTTTAACACGCTCATTTAGTCATATAAACAACGAGCTCTATGTTATTATGCAAGGCCCAAGTGAATTTGGAGTTGCAGGAAAACTTATTAATTGGGATGTGAGCAAAAATTTGAAAGACATTAAAATTCCAACTTTAACCATTGGTGCAACGCACGATTCGATGGATCCAAACTATATGGAATGGATGAGCAAGCAACTTCCTAAGGGAGAATTCTTGCTGTGCAAAAACGGAAGTCATTGTTGCATGTTCGACGATCAACAGACCTATATGAACGGTCTGATATCATTCATTAAGCGAGTTAATTGATTTTGTAATAGAGGCCGAATAAAAAACGGCTATCTGAAGCAAAATAAATCGCTCACATTCAACAATTGAATGCAATCAAATTCTCTTATAACAATTACCTTATGCTCTTCGAATTACTTTAACTCCAGCATAAGCCGAAAGTAAAGTAGTAAACGATAGAATGACAAAGAGAATCCAACCGCCCGAACATGAGCCAGAAAGAGATTCATTGGAAGTCATTCCCATCGCATCCGAAAACAAACGTAGGTTCAAGGGTAGAAGAAACAAGGCCAAGAGGCAACTAAGTAATCCGAACAACCGTATCATGCTGACGAAGATAGATGCAGTAATAGGCTGTTAATCAAGCCTATTTCAAAAAGCAATGAACTAGATAGTGTTAATAACGACGATGTCTATACAATTGATTGTCAATTATTTAAACAATTTTCTTTTCTAATTACAAGGAACTTAAATAAAAAATGCTCCCGATTGAAGGAGCATTTTTATCACGGAGTTGATTATTTTATTCTTTGAGGAAGAACAAACTATACTTACAAAACATCCAATTAGGTATTTTTGACAACCTTATTTTCGGCAGCCGCAATTTTGACCATGGAAGCCATGCGTTTCATCGTGCCATTGAAAATCGTTGTTGCTATGAAGCTGTTCAAAGAAGAACGGCATTCGTTTCTTTGCATTCAATAGGTCCATTGTCATTGCATCATACGGATTTCCATTTGCAACCGTGTACTTGATGCTTCCTATGTTATTGATATCATCCAAGGGATTAGTATCCAATACAACAAAATCAGCAAGTTTTCCTGTCTCCAATGTTCCGAGATCCTTTTCCATTCCAATATAATACGCACCATTAACTGTTGCACATTTTAAGGCTTGATAATTACTCATTCCACCAGCAGCAAGCATTTTCAATTCCCAATGTGCGCCAAGACCTTGAATTTGTCCGTGAGCACCCAAGTTTACTTTCACACCTGCATCCGCTAATTTTTTACATGAACGTGAAACTTGAATATGTCCGTTATCATACTCTTCTTCGGGAACTGCTGTACGATAGCGCGCTCGTGAATCAATCAAAGCTCGAGGTGTAAAGTTCATCAAACGCTTGTTTTCCCATACATTATCCTTGTGATAGTAATAATATTCACCATTTACGGCTCCGTAACTCACGATCAATGTTGGCGTGTAACCCGTTTTGGAATTACTCCATAATTTCACCACATCATCATAAATATCGGCAACGGGAATGTTGTGTTCAACGCCGGTATGTCCATCGAGAATCATACTCATGTTGTGAAAGAAATGTGAACCTCCTTCAGGAACAACTTCCATATTGAGTTCACGGGCCGCTGCAATTACCTGCTGACGTTGGTTTCTTCGGGGTTGATTATAACTTTTCACACTGAAAGCTCCAAAGGCCTTGGTTCGTTTCAAAGCAAAACGAGCATCATCGATGTTGTTAATCTGTGCTCTAAAATCGCCATCGGCACCATACAAAATAATACCTGTTGAGAAAATACGCGGACCTGTCATGATACCTGCTTTCACCATCTCGCTTTGCGAAAAAACCATTTCAGTATTCGAAGAAGGATCGTGAGTAGTGGTTACTCCGAAAGCAAGATTTGCAAAATATGACCATTGTTGCTGAGGACTCAAACCATAGCGAAACGTTCCTAAATGGGCATGCACATCAATCAAACCTGGAATAATAGTCTTACCTGTGCAATCAATTACTTGCACATCGCTTGGAACTTTTACATCAATTGATTTCCCTAGCTGTACAATTCGATTTCCTTCGGTTATCAATGTTGCATTTTCAATCACAGAACTGTCTTTCATTGTCACAATTCGTGCGTTGACGTAAGCATATTTTGCATTGGGTTTTTGATGCTTCATTCTTAAGCCAATGGAAATTCCTGAACTTAATGGCTTAGGCGCTTCGGCTTTTTCCTGAAGGTTAAACCACGATTTTACATCGGTGCTGAAATATGTATCACCTAATGTCCAGTGAAGTTTATCGCTTCCATTGCTCCAATGCACATTGATTCCAGCTTCTTGTGAAACTAATTTCACAGGATAGGCGCTTGTTCCATTGCTTATATCGAGTGCTTTTCCTGTTTGAATAAATGGTGTTAGATAGACTTTAAAGAGTTCGGTAAATGCCAACCATTTGTTATCGGGACTGGGCATGAAGTAATTTGCATAGATAGAAGAGTAGTGTGTTCGTTCATCAAATCCATTCAAATCGACACTCTTGTATGCTTTCTCCAAGCCACCAAAAAGATATCCACCCGTTTGAAAAAAGATACGCTTTCCATCAGCGGAAAATCTTGGATTTTCTCCATCTGCAGCCAATTTCTGCATAGCTCCATTTTGGATAGTGATGGTATACATTCCGGGTTCTGTGCAGTATGCAAAACCTTGGTGATCGTTACCTTCTTCTTTCAAAAATACGAGCATTTTCCCATCGGGCGAAAACTGTGGTGTTCTGTAAATCCCTTTTGAAATAGTAAGAGACTTACTCATCTGAGATTTTAAATCATATAAACAGATTGAACCCATGGCAGTATCGCTCCAAGTTACATAAGCGATTGTTTGTCCATCGGGCGAAAAGCTCGGTTCAAACTCGAAACGTTCCGAACTGGTAAGTCGCTTCGGTTTTCCGTTTGGTAATGATTTTTGCCACAAATAACCAACCGCATTAAACACCAACGTGTTACCATCGGGGGACGTGATTGCTTGACGAATCGTTTTTACATCAAAGGAATCGGGGGCTGCTTCTTGTTGCATGTGGAGCGCCTCGGCGATGGTATGATTACTTGTTAGTTTGAATGGCACTTCCTCTGCCCTACCCGATTTCACATCAATCTTTCGGATTTTTCCTTTTGCCCATATATAAATCGACTGATCGTTTTCGGACCAGCTGAAATTGGAATACACACCAAATATTGCCCAAGCTTCCTGCTGATCTTTACTAAGCTCCGAATAAATTGGACTTTCCAATCCACTTGCTAAATCTCTTACAAACAACACCGTCTTCTCCCTCACTCGTCTCACAAATGCCAAACGTTTTCCATCGTGCGAAAGTGTTGGGCGCACAGCACCACCGGGACCACGAACCACAGTTTCAGTTTTCCCTGTCTCCCGATCTAAGCGATTAATCACATAAATCTGTGCATTGGGATCTTTATTGTATTG